>JAFZFQ010000068.1 GCA_017555825.1 Bacteroidaceae bacterium
ACAGACCGAGTATTGTGTATTGCAAGGTGTGGCGTTGGATTTTGCTCCTACTGTAAAAGAGACTTCATTGCCTACTACCTATGTGTGGATGTTAAATGGTGAAATGGTGTCGAATGAGTTGAATTATACATTTTGTAGCAATGAGTTGGGTAGCTATCAGCTTGCATTTGCAGCCGAAAATGAAGATGGTCGTGATGAGATTACATTAATAATCAATGTATGTACCCCCGAGCAAATGCCATTCTCGTGGAGTTTCGAACAAACGGTGTTTAGTTACTCGCGAGGTCGTTCTATTCGTCTTATGCCCATCGAAATAACGAACGCCGATAATGCGGTGTTTACATGGAAAGTGGACGATGTAGTAGTGCAAGAGAGCAATTCGTCAATGTGGATATGCGACTTATCGCAAGAGGGAACGTATAAAGTGACCGTAGAAGCAACAATCGTTAATGAAAGTACACAGATGACACTTGTACAAGAACTTGTAGTAAATGTGTGTCCGACCGAGGGTACATACTATCGCCCCTCTTCATCTGCTTCATCAAGATGGTTGAACGATGTATTTGAATATACACCTGCATCGGGACAGTTCATCAACGAAACCAAAACCGGAGGATTCAGTGGTACAGAGACAACTTCCGAGGCTTCGTGCATCTATGCCGAGCAACGTTTTGCCAATCAATCTTGGGTATCGCTTGGCGGATTTGGTGGTTATGTAGTAGTAGGTTCTGACCATAGTGTTGAGAATAAAGACGGTTACGATTTTGCTGTGATAGGAAACTCTTTTTCGGGCTCGAGCGAACCCGGTGTTGTGTGGGTAATGCAGGATGATAATGGCAATGGCATACCCGATGATACTTGGTATGAGTTGCGAGGTAGCGAAACGGGTCTTGCCGGAACGATTCAAGATTATGCTGTAACTTATTATAGACCATCGGCAGCAGGAATGCCTGTACAATGGAGCGATAACCAAGGAAACAATGGCGAGATAGATTATCTGGCCGATTATCATTCACAAGAGTACTACTATCCTATGTGGATTGACAAGGATTCTTATACACTGCGTGGTACAATGTTGGAAGCCAAATGTTTCGACAAATCGGGTAATGGCTCTTATTGGATACTTCCCGAGTATGATTGGGGATATGCCGATAACTTCAGTGCTGTCGATTGTAATCAGCAAGGCGATAAGGCTAATAAATTTGATATATCCAATGCTATCGATTACGCTGGCAATCCTATTCCGTTGCAGTATATAGATTTTATAAAAGTACAAACAGCCACCAATGCCCAGTGTGGATGGATCGGAGAGAATTCGACCGAAGTGTGTGGCTTTTATGATTGTAGTATTACTGAATAAGATATGAAGGTAAATTTATATAATGTAATCATACTTACACTCTTGTTTATTTCAACATCATGTATGAAATGGGAGTATGGTATTGAAGAAGATTTTGATGCCGGCGGCACCGGATTGTTTATTACCAACGAAGGTAACTTTCAGTATGGCAATGCTACTCTATCATACTACAACCCCGAAACCAAAGTCGTTGAAAACGAGGTGTTCTATAGATCCAACGCTATGAAATTGGGCGATGTGGCTCAATCGATGTGTATATATAACGATGTTGGGTGGGTAGTGGTGAACAATTCGCATGTGATATTTGCTATTGATACCAACACCTTCAAAGAACGAGGTCGTATTACAAATCTTACCTCGCCACGTTATATGCACTTCATTTCCGATGAGAAAGCCTATGTAACGCAATTGTGGGATAATCGTATTTTTATTGTTAATCCTCGATTGTACGAGATTACAGGATATATCGAGTGTCCCAATATGACAATGGAGTCGGGCTCTACCGAGCAAATGGTACAGTATGGTAAGTATTTGTATGTCAACTGCTGGTCGTATCAAAATCGCATACTCAAGATTGATACCGAAACAGACCAGGTGGTAGATGAATTGGTTGTAGGTATTCAGCCCACCTCGCTTGTCCTCGACAAGAATAACAAGCTATGGACTATAACAGACGGCGGTTATAAAGGCTCTCCTTATGGCTATGAAGCACCATCACTCTATTGCATCGATGCCGAAACATTCACGATCGAAAAAGAGTTTCGTTTCAGGTTGAGCGATAGCCCTTCGGAGTTGCAGCTCAATAAAGAGCGTGATATGTTGTATTGGCTCAACGATGATGTGTGGGCAATGTCGGTCGATGCCGAACGTGTGCCGGTTCGTCCTTTTTTGGATAACAAAGGTACGATATATTACGGACTTACCATTAATCCTCATAATGGTGATGTATATATAGCCGATGCAATAGACTACCAACAGCAAGGTAAAATATACCGTTACACGAATGATGGGGTTTTGATTGATGAATTTTATGTAGGTATAATACCGGGTGCTTTTTGTTGGAAATAATTTGATATTATGGTAAAATCAAGATTTATATTGTGCATACTCTTGTTTGTACTATGCGTCACTCGGTCGAGTGCCATAGGCGACATAGACAAAGATGTAGAAATATCGGAAGTAACAGTGTATGGTCGTCGTCCAATGAAAGAGATTGGTACACAGCTTACAAAACTTGACTCAATGGCATTGAAAGAGAATATAGCCCTTTCTATGGCCGATGTGTTGGCGTATAACTCTTCGATTTTTGTCAAAAATCATGGTCGCGCCACGCTTTCAACAGTATCATTTCGTGGTACATCGGCTTCGCATACACAGGTGACATGGAATGGTATGAAGATAAACAACCCGATGCTGGGTATGACCGATTTTTCGATGATACCTTCATATTTTATTGACGATGCTTCGTTATTGCATGGCACATCTTCGGTCAATGAGGTAGGCGGCGGACTGGGTGGTTCTGTCAAGTTATCTACTAAACCGGCTCAAAATGAAGACTTTGGACTGCAGTATATTCAAGGCATAGGTTCATTCAGTACCTTCGATGAGTTTCTGCGATTGACATATGGCGACCAACATTGGCAGGTATCGACTCGTGCCGTTTTCTCATCATCGCCCAACGATTATGAGTACTACAATCGCGATAAAAAGATTAATGTATATGACGAAGATATGAATATCATCGATCAATACTATCCCATCGAACGGAACAAAAGTGGGGCATTTAAAGATTTGCATATATTGCAAGAAGTTTACTATAACACAGGCAAGGGCGATTGTATAGGACTAAATGCCTGGTATATTAACTCAAATCGCGAGTTGGCTATGCTTACGGTCGATTATGGCGATGATACCCAATTTGACAACCGTCAACGTGAAGAGACATTTCGCGGGGTACTCTCATGGAAGCACATACGCAAAAGTTGGAAACTCAAGGCTCAGGCTGTATATCTACACACATGGCTTGCATATGATTATAAGCGTGATATAGGTAATGGCAATATGGCCTCTATGACAAGTTCGCGTAGTAATATAAATACTATTTCATCTCAGGTAGATAGTGAGTATTTCCTTAACGATAAGTGGCTTTTTACAGCAACACTATCTGCCAATCAGCATTTCGTATATAGTCACGATAAAGCCATCATTTCGCAAGAGGGTAATAATGCCATCGTTGGTTATGATAAAGGTCGTTTCGAAATGTCTGGTTCTATTTCGGCCAAATGGCAACCGGTGAAACGATTGGGATTGTCACTCGTGTTGCGCGAGGAGATAATCGGAGAACAATTGAGTCCCATTATACCTGCATTCTTTATAGATGGAGTCTTGTTTGAGCCTGCCAATCTTATGCTGAAGGCTTCCGTATCACGCAATTTTAGAGCACCTACGCTCAACGACTTATATACGCTACCCGGTGGAAATCCCGAATTGAGAAATGAGCGAGGTTGGACCTATGATGCCGGTATGTCATTTGCAATAGGTAGAGACCATATTTATTCATTGCGTGGCTCGGTAAGTTGGTTCGAGTCATTTATACACGATTGGATTCTGTGGTTGCCTACAACACAGGGTTTTTTCTCTCCACGTAATATAAAGGATGTACACGCCTATGGTATAGAGGCTCAAGGCAATCTTGTATTGCATCTTCCTAAAGATTGGACAATAGACCTCAACGGTACTTTTTCTTGGACTCCCTCAATCAACGAGGGTGAGCCGGTTTCGCCGGCCGACAAATCTATAGGAATGCAATTGCCCTATGTGCCCGAATACTCCTCATCGGTGGTAGGACGATTGTCTTGGCGCGATTGGACTTTTATGTATAAATGGTGTTATTATAGCGAGCGATATACTATGTCGAGCAATGATATTTCATTCTCCGGTAAGCTGCCCGAATATTTTATGAGTAACATCTCGTTGGAGAAGTTGTTGTCGTTCAAGTATCTCGATTTATCTCTTAAGGGTGTAATCAATAATCTCTTTAACGAAGAGTATTTGTCGGTATTATCACGCCCTATGCCCGGTATAAATTTCGAAATATTTGTTGGTATCACTCCCAAATGGTGATGGATTATAGTATATCCATCACCTCTTTCAGGCTGTGTATGGTGTGCTGAGGCTCTTGTGCGGTGATGCCACGGTTGTGGCGGTCGAAGTATATTTGTCCCCAGCCGGCTTGCATCGCCCCCATGATGTCGGCATCGTAATTGTCACCTATCAGCAGGGTGTCGGCAGCTTGTGAATGGGTTACTTCAAGGGCGTAATCGAACAGGCGGCGGTCGGGCTTGTTGATTCCTATCTCGTCCGATAGCACAATGCGCTCGAAGTAGTGATCTATGCCGGCCGATTGTAGTTTCTTGTGTTGTACCTCAATAAATCCGTTGCTGATTATATATAGGTTGTATCCGCGCTTGGTGAGGTAGTCGAGCAACTCTATTGCATGAGGCACAAGAGAGGTTTGCTGTGCAAGTGTATCGAGGTAATACTCATTCATGCGTTGTGCCAGGCGGTTGTCAGGGTCGGGATAGCGTGCCTCGCGCAAGAGGTGTGCATATCGCTCTATGATGAGAAAATCTTTGTCAATCTTCCCGTGATGGTATAGTGACCACAGTTCGCTGTTCTTGGCATAGTAGGCAGTGCTGAATGCCTCGTAATCGGGATAGATGCGTGCTATGTCGAGGTCGCGATACATTATTTCGAGCGACACGTGCGAGTTGGCTGTAAAATCCCATATCGTATCGTCGAGGTCTATAAATATATTGCGATATTGTGTCATATTTGTACTGTTTCTTGGTTATTAAACCAATTGTTTTATCCACTCTTCGCGGTCGCCGGGTAGGAGGTCTACAACAGGTATCTCTACCATAGTGTATGCTCCGGGACGTTGGCGCATCGAGGCACGTGCTACATTTACCAGCATTTGAGCTGTGAGTGCGGGGTTGTTGATGCTCATGTTGAACTCGAAGCGTTGGTTTTGGGTCTTGCCCGATACGCCTTTGCGCACCATATTCACACCGTGACCCATATCTATCACGTTGTCTACACAAGGTACTTCTATCACGTGTGTTTCGTCGTGTGCGAAGTAGGGGTCTGTTTTTATTCTCTGTGCTACTTCGTCGAGCTTATATCCCTCATTTAGTTCTACATACACCATGCGACGGTGTATGCTTGTTCCTACGGGGATAGTCATTGATAGAGCGGCTTTTACGCCCTCAATAGCCTTTACGGCAACCGTGTGACCCATGCTCATACCGGGGCCAAAGTTGGTATAGGTAATGCCTTTGGGGGCACATGCTTGCAACAGTGTGCGTACAACCGAGTCGCTACCGGGATCCCATCCGGCCGATATGATAGATACACGACCATGCTCACGAGCCTTGCTATCGAGTGTGCGACGCAAATCGACAATACCGGTGTGTATGTCAAAACTATCTACTGTATTCATGCCCAATGCCAAGGCTTGCAGTGCATACTCCTCAACCTTGCGTGTAGGGGTGCAAAGAATAGCCACATCTGCATCCAAGTCGGCAAGATTGTTGGTTACACGATAGGGGGTAAGTTCTTCGGGTATGTTGTTTATGTCGCGACGCACTACGCCGGCTATTTCAAAGTCGGCCGACTCTTTCAGCGCTTCTATAACGTAACGGCCTATGTTGCCATAGCCTACTACTGCTGCTTTTATCATCGTGGTATATTTTAATCTGGTTCTATAATCTCCGACAAAGTTAAAAAAAATGCCTCTAAAATATGAACCTACAGCTATTTTTTTGCCTCTCAAATCGCATAAAATGTGTTCGTTTTTTTTATCGCGAGTAATTTGCAATGCTTGAATTTTGGCTTGCACGATAGCTCTGAATGTAAAACAAACGCTCTACAAGAGATTGGGCTTTATTGACAATAGTCATCCTTCTATTGGGTGTCATAATTTAGCTTATAACGTTATACACTATATCCTACATTGTGAAAATAGTAGTGGAATTATAGCAATGTAAACTTAAATGTAAATAGCACTATTTAGGATTAAATATAGAATTGATATACATTTGCAATGCATCGCTCCTCGAATGCCGGTGTAGTGAAATTTCAATGAAAAGTGAATATATAAGTAAAAAGCTTTATTGAAAAAAAGAATTTAGATGTATGAAAAAATTTGTTGTTTTATTGCTTTGTTTAAGCGCTATTTGTGCCGGTAACGTTTTGGCACAAAAGAAAGGTGACATGTATGTTGGAGGAACTGTTGGTTTTGGTGTTACAACTTATACCAGCGAAGAAGTGAAACTTTCGGATTTTACAGGTATAGTAACTCCTGAATATGCTTATTTTGTTGCTGATAACTTTCGCATTGGAGCAGATCTTTCATGTAGTCTTGCCGACAATGGTGGTATTTTCAACCTTTCTCCCACATTTGCATATTATCTTGAACTCTTAGATAACTTTTACTTTACACCCGAAATTACAATTGGCGGAGGTGTTATAGTAGGTAAAGATCTTGCTTTGGGCGCATTTTCTTTAGGTATAAACCTGATAGGATTTGAGTTAAGACCTTCAAAACACATTGGTATTTCTTTTAATGTCGACAATTCGTCTTATTTTTTCTTGCCTAAAGATTCGTCATCATCTATGCATTTTGCAATCTTGCCTTCTGTAGTGCTTGGATTCCGCTATTACCTATAAATTGAATGAGTTCGCTTTTTAATGTTGAATGAACATCTCCACAAGGAGATGAAATGCCCCCAAAAGTTTGAGATAAACTTTTGGGGGCACTTTTATTATGGCGGTGTCCTTGGGGATAACTTGTTATCTTACCGGCGATAGTATAAACCGGAAGGTATAGTCTTGATACTTCACCTTGTAGGGTTCGAGAGGCTGAGAACCCCATGAGTCAAATCCTGCAAGGCCACGTTGTACGAGGTCGAAGCAGATGTGGGTCATACCGTCGGGTTGTAACTCGCCCGAGTGACGACGGTAGTTGTTGAGCGACATGTCGAGAGCCTCGATAGAGTAGGGCAATGCCGACGCTGAGAATGGACTCGATGCTATGATACGCAAGCCGGCTCCGGTGCTATCTGTCACCTTGAAGTAGCGTAGGTCGCTATGTGTGCCCGATTCTTGTGGGCGAGCCATCTTGTCGTTGTACATTTCATCTACAGTTTGATGATATATACCTATCGGAGCACAACTCTTGCGGTCGCTATAATTTTCTACCTCGCCACGGCCGTAGTACTCTATCTTGTTGTATTGTGCAGGCATTTCCATGCGCATGCCATAGCGGAATAGCTCCGAAACTTCGGCTCCGGCTGTGGTGTGCATGGCTTGCGTTACCGATATCTCACCCTCACCGTTGATAATGTATTCGATGTGCATTTGAGCCTCTACATCGGGCATGTCGTGGCAAGTTGTGATGATGGCACAATTATCCTCTATTTTATAGTCGAAAGCTGTGAGTTTTAGTTGGGGGTTGCGCCATGCGATATATTTGTTTTGCAATCGAGCTCCCCAATCATTTTCTGTAACTGCGCGCCAAAAGTTAGGACGCAACGAAGTGCCGTCGGGCATCATACACAATGAGCCATAGTCCATGCGGTTGATAAATCCGTCGCGACCAAACGAGATTGTCCAGTCGTAACCCTCGATGTGAATAGCCTTTTCAAACATGGTTACTTCTACATCACGATCCGACTCATGCAAGGTGAATGCCTCCTCGGTGTTATACTCCTTGATAATGTGTTGGTCGTAGGCCACGACATGGTTGAGAGGCAACAAAGGTTCTTTTTGGCATGTGACGAACTCTACGTTGAGCAATACCTCGTGAGCACTTGACGGCACTTTGTTCAAGTCGTAGCACAGGGTGTAGTTCTTGCGCTCTTGGGGTGATACATCGAGTTGCTCAATGTATCCACCTTGCATGGGTACTCCATCAACTACCAATTGCCAATTGAGGCGATAGTTGCTCAGGTCTATAAAGAAGTTCTCGTTGTATATCTCTATTATGCCTTTGTCGAGGTCTATGGGGCGTGTCCATATAGATTGGTATTGATAGCGCACCTCATAGGCATTGGGGTGAGGAGTGCGGTCGCCTGCCATGATGCCGTTGCAGTTGAACGAATAGTCGCTTGCATCGTAGTCATTGTAATCTCCTCCATATAGAAACGATACACGTCCATTGGTCTCATAGCGTGCCAGGCCTTGGTCTACAAAATCCCATATAAAACCACCTTGGTACTTGTCGTATTGGCGTGTCATATCCCAATATTCCTTGAGGCTACCCATTGAGTTGCCCATGGCGTGTGAGTATTCGCATTGTATAAGGGGGCGTGTGGGGTTGCCTTGCAAGTAACGCTCGCACCATGCCGGTGGGGCATACATCGGGCACACAATGTCGGTATAGAGTGCGCCATCCTCACCTTTATAATATACGGCGCGTTCGTAGTGAATGGGACGTGTGGGGTCGAAATCTTTTATCCAGCGATAGCATGCCTCAAAATTCTTGCCCATACCGGCTTCGTTGCCCATACTCCATATAATGATAGAGGGGTGATTCTTGTCGCGCATTACCATGCGTTGATTGCGTTCGAGGTGTGCCTTGGCATACGCCTCTACATTGGCAAGCGTATGCTCGTTGTAGCCCATACCGTGCGATTCGAGATTGGCTTCGTCTACAACATACAGGCCATATTCGTCGCACAAGTCATACCACTCCGGGGTGTTGGGGTAGTGGCTTGTGCGCACGGCATTGATGTTAAACTGTTTCATAAGCATGATGTCTTCTATCATGCGCTCGCGGGTCATTACAAAGCCTTTGCGCGAGTCTATTTCATGTCTGTTTACACCCTTTATGAGTATAGGTTTGCCATTTATAAGTAGCTGACCTTCTTTTATTTCCGAGGTGCGAAAACCTACGCGTTGTGTCACACATTCACTTGTCTTGTTGCCGCTGCGAATGTGGGCGGTGAGATTGTATAGGTAGGGCTGTTCGGCGCTCCAAGGCGACGGGCTTTCTAATGCAAATGTGATATGGGCTTTGCCCTTGCGGGGTTTGATGTTTTGAGAAGCAACAGTTGTTCCGTGAGTGTCGGTCAGTAAAAGTTCTACTTCGGTAACATTGCCGGTAAATGTCATATCTATATCCAACAAGCCATTGCGGTAGTTCTCGTCGAGTGAGGGTGTGATGTGCCAGTCGGTCATGCGATTTTTGGCACGAGCCTCTATAGTCACGTCGCGCGATATGCCACACATACGCCACACGTCTTGGTCTTCGAGGTATGTGCCATCGCACCAGCGGAATACCTGTAGGGCAATGAGGTTTTCGCCTTGTGTTACATACGACGAAATGTCGAACGAAGCCCCCAGATGACTATCCTCTGAGTAACCTACAAAGCGACCATTTACCCACACGTATACGTTAGACGTAACAGCGCCTATGTTGAGTATTATATCGCGACCTTTCCAATCGCCGGGTAGTGTAAATGTACGACGATACGATCCCACATGATTTTGCTCTATGGGCACGTATGGCGGGTTGTTCTTGAAGTTACCACGCCATGCGTATCCGATGTTGAGATATAGAGGGTCGCCATAGCCATTCAACTCCCACATGCCTGGTACTTCTATCTTGCCCCAGGCTTTGTCATTGTAGTCTCTCTTGTAGAAGTCGGTGGGGCGCATGTCGGCATTCTCGACCCAATCAAATTGCCAAGTGCCGTTGAGCGATATTTGGAAGTTGTTTTCGCTTTCGCCTACCTTTACAATGTGGTAATCGGCATGCATGGGCAAGCGATTGATGGCGTTTATATTGGGATCTTGCCACTCGGTAAAACTCTGAGCCGAGAGTGCAAAGATACTACCTAACGCTATAGCGCAGGTTACAATGTGTCTGTTCATGGTTGTTGTTTTATTGTTTGTTTAATGCTTATTTCTTGGTGCTTACTGCCAACAGTACGCCCAATACGATACCGAGCAGTGCGGCAAACAACACTCGTTGTTCGGCGGGAAGCAAGAAGGTGATAGTGTGGGCAGGATACCAGAAGAAGGGGATGGTTTTCTTAAACACAAAGCCCCATTGAGCGTTCCAATTGATATTGGCAAACATCTCGGCCATGGGTATAGGTGTGATGAGTGCTTTTACCGAGCCACCATTGCGGGCAATATGTGCATCGGTAATCTTGTGGAAGGTCATAAATACGGGTGCGAAGATTGTGTTCATGGCAACCGAAACAGAGAGTGCTACCAACACCTTGGCCCAAGAGAAGTCATTCGACTTGAGAAGAGTTGTTGCATCGGCCAATCCCAATTTTTCGAGGAACACGGGAGTACCGGCCGAAAATATTGTCATAGCCATGCTGATACCTATACCCAAGAAACCCCACACAATAGCGCGAGGAAGGATGCCGAAGGTCTTTGAATAGTATGAACCGGTGCTGATGCGGTGTCCGAGCATTTCACCCATAGTCGACAAGATACCAAACTTCAAGAAGCTCATAGTCAAGCCGTGCGCTGCATTGAATGCTTTGTACCAAGCATATACGGGTTCGATTACAAAGAAGGGCAAGAATAGTGCCACTACACACAAAGCAAAAATCAAATCGCTCTTTTTCATACTATTACAAGTGTTTATTTAATTATAAATATGATTAAATTCTCTCAATGAACAAAGGTAGTGAGAAATTTCTATTATCGAGTCATGCTTGCGTCACTTTTTGATTATGAGTATATAAAAAACCCGATAACACGCACGTGCTATCGGGTTTCAATAAAACTAACAGATACGTCTATTATCCGCAACGCGATGTACCGCAATTGGTGCAGATAAGACAGCCTTCCTGATAAATGAGTGTCTCTTGCTTGCAGTTGGGACATGTTTGTCCGCTGGCCTGCATGCCGTTGGGAAGGTATTTTTTCAGAGCACGTTCAACGCCGTTTTTCCATGTATTGATTGTTTGGCTATCCAATTCGAGACTTGCTACGAGTTTCAAAACTTGGTCGATAGGCATGCCATATCGCAACACACCCGATATAAGTTTGGCGTAGTTCCAATACTCGGGGTTGAATTTGTCCGAGAGGCCCTCGATAGTAGTTTTGTAGCCACGTTTGTTGACAAATTGGAAGTCGTATCGTTTGTTGCCGTCGGGGTCTACAGCT
The DNA here is from genome assembly GCA_017555825.1 of Bacteroidaceae bacterium. Classification (GTDB taxonomy): domain Bacteria; phylum Bacteroidota; class Bacteroidia; order Bacteroidales; family Barnesiellaceae_A; genus Barnesiella_A. The sequence continues at coordinate 11,555 of JAFZFQ010000068.1, forward strand.
TTGATGATTTTGCCCTTTGTTACATTCTTGGGGCAGAAGATACCGTCGTCATCGTCGGCAAGACCGGTAAAGATTTCGTAGGGTTTGCCATCGAGCAAACCAACAAAGGCGATCCACTTCTCTTTGTTGTTTTGGAAGCGCACAACATCGGCTTCGAGTTCAATAGGACGCTTGTGTGCCAAGGCGGGAGCCAAGGGTATAGCAGGTGTTTCGGCAGCAGCAGCCTCGGCTGCTTTGCGTTTTTCTTTCTCCTCTTTCTCCTTGCTTACCGAAATGAGCACGCCCGAGCGTGAACCATCGCGATATACTGTACAGCCCTTACAGCCCGAACGCCAAGCCTCTACGTAGAGGTCGTTTACGAGGTCTTCGCTCACATCGTTGGGCAAATTGATGGTTACACTGATTGAGTGGTCTACCCACTTTTGTACACGACCTTGCATGCGCACCTTTTGCAACCAATCGACATCGTTCGATGTGGCTTTGTAGTAGGGTGACTTGGCTACCAACTCGTCTATCTCTTCTTGTGTATACTTGTTATTGACCTCCAATCCATTGGTTTGCATCCAGGTCATAAACTTGTGGTGGTACACAACATACTCCTCAAATGCGTCGCCATTCTCGTCCCAGAAGTCGGGATGTACATCGGTGTCGTTGGGGTTTACTTTGCGACGACGCTTGTATACGGGCAAGAATACGGGCTCGATACCCGATGTGGTTTGTGTCATGAGGCTGGTTGTGCCGGTGGGAGCGATGGTGAGACAGGCGATATTGCGACGGCCGTATTTTACCATCAACTCGTACAACTCGGGGTCGGCCTCTTTTAAGCGGTTGATGAAGGGGTTGTTCTCCTCGCGTTTGGCGTCGAAGATTTCAAATGCTCCACGCTCGCGAGCCAACTCTACCGACGAACGATAGGCTGCCAAAGCCAAGGTGCGGTGTACATTTTCCGACATGTTGGAGGCCTCTTCGGTACCATAGCGCAAGCCGAGCGAGGCTATCATATCGCCCTCGGCTGTTGTGCCTACACCGGTGCGACGGCCTTGCAGTGTGCGGGTGCGTATTTTGTTCCACAAGTTCAACTCGGTGTGTTTCACCTCGTCGGTCTCGGGGTCGGTAGATATTTTTTCGATAATCTTCTCGATTTTCTCCATCTCAAGGTCGATGATATCGTCCATGATACGTTGTGCCTTGGCAATGTGTGTCTTGAACAATTCGTAGTCGAAGTATGCCTCGGGAGTGAATGGATTGACAACGTACGAGTAGAGGTTGATGGCCAACAAACGGCAACTGTCGTAGGGGCACAAGGGTATCTCACCGCAGGGGTTGGTCGATACGGTCTTGAAACCAAGGTCGGCATAACAGTCGGGTACCGACTCACGACGGATGGTGTCCCAGAACAATACACCGGGCTCGGCCGACTTCCATGCGTTGTGTACAATCTTGCGCCATATTTCGCGTGCATTCACCTCTTTGGTTACATAGGGATCGTTGCACTCGATAGGATATTGTTGAGTATAGGGTTCGCCCGATATGGCACATTCCATGAAGCGGTCGTCTATCTTTACCGATACGTTGGCGCCGGTAACTTTGCCTTCGGTCATTTTGGCATCGATAAAAGCCTCTGAGTCGGGGTGCTTGATAGATACAGTGAGCATCAATGCGCCACGACGACCATCTTGCGCTACCTCACGAGTAGAGTTGGAGAAGCGCTCCATAAAGGGTACAAGACCGGTAGAGGTGAGTGCCGAGTTCTTTACGGGTGAGCCTTTGGGGCGTATGTGCGAAAGGTCGTGACCTACACCGCCGCGACGTTTCATGAGCTGTACTTGCTCTTCGTCTATCTTGATGATACCACCGTATGAGTCGGGCTCGCCGGTAAGACCTACTACAAAGCAGTTCGAAAGCGAACCTATTTGGAAGTTGTTGCCTATACCAGTCATGGGGCTACCTTGGGGAACAATGTAGCGGAAGTGTGACATGAGGTCGAACAACTCTTGTGCCGACATGGGGTTGCTGTACTTTTGCTCGATGCGTGCTATCTCGTTGGCAATGCGCCAGTGCATGTCATCGGGTGTCTTTTCATAGATATTGCCAAATGAGTCTTTCAAGGCATACTTGTTTACCCATACACGGGCTGCAAGTTCGTCGCCATTGAAGTACTCAAGCGAAGCTTTTAGGGCTTCGTCATGGGTGTAGATTTTCTGTTCCACTTTTCCGAAATATATAAATCGTTAATATAATACGTTGTAATGGGGTTGCGCTGTGATTGGAAACGCAGTGCAATAATACGGAAAATAATTTTATTTTGCGACGTGTTGATGAAGAAAAATATGCGATTTATTTATGAAGTTTTCCATTTTAAAAATTAAGTTACAGAAAATCAATTTGTTGTGTTTGTGGTTTTGTTAAAAAGTTTCCCAAAAAGTAATTTTTATTTGTGTAGTTGTTGATGAAAATGTAAGATTGTATGTGTGTGCTGATTGTGGTGATTTGTACGTTTCCGGTGGGCGCTTTGTGTTGTGGGTTTACTTTTGTGTTTCATTTGTAATGAGGTTTTGTGTTAATTGATTTTCGCAAATCTATCATTACTTATATTAATGTGTATCAAAATTTTTCAACTCACCATAACGTGCTATTGTTATATTGTAAAAACTTGTGTGTTATGATTGTGATGATAGTTTTGCTGTTTTTGGCAACAGTTTGCGAAGTACGCGCCGAGAAAAAATCTTTTTTTGTCGACTCTGTGCCTGTATTAGAATTAATTACTTTGCCCTATGAGTATGATGCTCTTGAGCCTGTTATAAGTGAGCATACCATGCAGTTGCATCATGGCAAGCACTTGCGCGGTTATGTAGACCGACTTGCTCGGTATATAGCGCACACGCCCTATGCTGCGCTGCCACTGAGTCGTATTGTGGTACTCTCCGATAGCTCGATTTATGACGAAGATTTATTCAATAATGCCGGACAGGTACTCAATCACAACCTCTACTTTATGCAATTTTCGCCGCACGGTGGTGGAGAACCTCGTGGGTTGCTCTATGATGCTATCATAAATCATTGGGGTAGTTTCGAAGTCTTTAAGCAAGCTTTCAATCAGAGTGCTGCCGAGCTCTTTGGCTCGGGGTGGGTGTGGCTTGCATGCGATTATGAGGGACAACTGTATATTGTGCAGGAGGCCAATGGTGGCAATCCTGTTACACATGGACTTACACCATTGCTGGGAGTTGATGTGTGGGAGCATGCCTATTATCTCGATTATAATAATCGTCGCCAAGAGTATTTGGAAGCGCTGTGGAATATTGTCGACTGGCCCGAAGTAGAGGCTCGATATGAGGCTACGGGGGTGGCCGAAAATAACTGTCAGACGGCTATAGAAAAGTTGTGGAATGAGTAGTCGCGTAGTGCTATGCGCATGAGGGCTTGCATTTGTGATAAATATCTGCTAATTTCGCTCTATCTAAAAATGTAAAATATGCGCAAAGATTTTGGCTCAAAAACGTGGCTCTATCCTATGCCTGTTCTCATCGTAGCAGCATACGACGAGCTTGGAAATCCCAATGCGATGAATGCGGCTTGGGGTGGAATATATACCGATAATACGATAGGTATTTGTCTTGCCGAGGAGCACAAGACTACTCGTAATATACTTGCTACAAAGTTCTTTACTGTGAGTGTGGGTACAGAGGCTTGTGTGCAGGCATGTGATTATCTTGGCTTGGTGTCGGGCGATAAAGTGTGCGATAAATTGAGTAGTGCAGGGTTGCATGTAGTTCGCTCACAGCATGTCAATGCTCCTATTATAGAGGAGTTGCCCATGACGCTCGAATGTGAAATGGTGAGTTATGACCTTGAAAGCAATCATCTTGTCGGTCGCATTGTCAATGTAAGTGCCGATGAGAGCATTCTCACCGATGGCAAGATAGATATAGCAAAGCTGCGCCCTGTTGTGTATGATACGGTATCGCATCAATATTACGCTATAGGCCGGGCGGTGGCGCAAGCATTCTCTGTGGGTAAAGAGTTTATGAAGTAGGGGAGTCTCTTTGCTTGGACTGTAACTCTATTTCTTGGCCGACAATATCATAAATGTAACGGCCGATATTGATAGGGTAATGCCTATGATGATATTGGTTGTTATGGGCTCGTTGAGTGCTAATGAGCCTGCCATAATAGCTGTAATGGGTTCAAATACACTCAGTACCGAAGCCTTAGTTGCGCCTATTTTGCGTGTAGAGATGGCAAGGGTAGAGGTAGAAACGATGGTGGGTAATATGGCCAGACCGACCAGGTTGAGCCACGCCATCTCGCTGTCGATACCTGTTGTTATGGTGTGACCGTTGAGTATGATTCTTGTGAGAAAAACTACCGAGCCTACTATCATGGCATAAAAGGTGATAAGGCTGTTGGATATGTTTCGTATTGTCTTGTTGTGGTTGATGATGACGATAAAGATTGCATAGGCAAGTGCCGATCCTAATGATAGCAAAACACCCTCTATAGCAATTGCTTGCGATGAATCTGTTTGAGTCATGATAACTACTCCGGCAAAACATATAGCAACCGATAGCCATACTTGCCAAGTAGGAAAGACGCGCAGAAACATCATGATGAGTGCTACAAAAATGGGGAAAAGAAAGATGAGTGTTGTGGCGAGCCCCGAGGCGATATATTTGTAGGCTTCGAACAGGAAGGTGCTGCTGGCTGTAAAGAGCAAGCCAAGAATGATTAATATACCTCCTTGTTTCATGTTCACGCCGAGGTTTTGCTTGCCGATAAGTAGGAGCGATAACAAAATCAAAGCCGATAGTGCATATCGAAAAAAAAGTATTGCCTCGACCGATGCGCCATTGTTAATGAGAGGCATGGCAAACAGGGGGTTAAGACCGTAGGTCATACCCGAAATGATACCTGCTGCATATCCTATGAGGTTGTTTCTGTTTACTCCTTTCATATTTAAATTCTTGCTCGTTGAGAGCGGCTACAAAATTACAACAAACTTGCCACAGTTGTTATCTGTCGGAGTCCTATTTTTATTTTGCTTACAATTTGTATCCCTCAATAAGGGCTGAAATATCTTTCTTAATACGCTATTTGCAAGGTTGAGTTTGCAAATAGGTGTGTAGTAAAATAATCGGCACTTTTACCCCCGTTTTGTGCAGTTTTAATACCTCAATAACGGAAAAAAATATTTAATTTTGCGCTCGGAATTTTTTTACGCTAAATTATTTAAGGTAAATCAAATATTTTTTTGCAACATGGCTAATGTAGTGAGACTGAAAAAAGGTTTGAGTCTACGCTTGGCAGGAGCTGCACTCCCCAAGGTAGAAAAGACCGTAGTAAGCGACATGGTAGCTGTTGTTCCTGATAACTTTCAAGGCATCGTGCCCAAGGTTGTAGTAAAACCTGGTGATGCAGTGAAGGTTGGTTCGGTGGTGATGTATGACAAGAATCACCCCGAGGTGCAATTTGTTTCGCCCGTGAGTGGTGAAGTAGTTGCAGTGGAGCGTGGCGAACGTCGTAAAGTGATGAAAATTGTAATTAAGAACGATCGCAAAGACGAGGCTGTGACTTTTGAGAAAGCCTCATCGGCCGTAGAGGTGAAGCAACTCCTTCTCAATGCCGGTATGTGGGGATTTATCAAACAACGTCCCTATGATGTTATTGCCGATCCCGCAGTAGAGCCTCGTGATATTTTTGTCACTGCATTTGACAATGCACCCTTGGCTCCTGCCTATGCTTATGAAATGTTGGCTGGTGATGACGCCAAGGCTCTTGCCAAAGGTCTTGAGGCGCTCGCTATGCTTACAAAAGGTAAGGTGTATGTAGGTGTTGAACCCGAAAGCAAGATTACTGTGCCCGCAGGTGTAGAGCTTGTGACTTTCAAAGGTAACTTCCCCGCATGCAATGCCGGTGTACAAGCACACAACATAGCACCTGTAAATAAGGGTGAGACTGTGTGGACTCTCAACGCTCTCGATGTTGTGTTGATGGGTCGTCTCTTGCTCAACGGCCGTGTCGATATGATGCGTACAGTTGCCGTTACAGGTAGCGAAGTGGCTGCTCCCGCCTACGTTCGCGCATTGCCCGGTACACCCGTAGCCGATATTCTCAAAGGCAATCTCATCGATGCCGACTATGCACGTCGCGTCATCAGTGGTAACGTACTTACCGGTGCGAATGTCTCTATCGAGGGTTATCTTGGTGCATATCACTCACACATCACAGTGATTCCCGAGGGTAACGATACTCACGAATTCTTGGGTTGGGCTATGCCCGGTTGCAAGGCGCTTACAACAAGTCGCACATTTGCATCTCGTTGGTTGCCCTTTGGCAATAGCAAGCCCGATGCTCGCTTGCATGGTGGTGAGCGTGCTATCATCATGTCGGAGGAGTACGATCGTGTGTTCCCCATGGACATCTTGCCCGAGTATCTTATCAAGGCCATTTTGGCTTTCGATATCGACCGCATGGAGCAATTGGGTATCTACGAGGTAGCTCCCGAGGATTTTGCAGCTTGCGAGTTTGTAGATACATCGAAGTTGCCCTTGCAAGAAATTGTGCGCAAAGGTCTCGATGCCTTGCGTAAGGAGATGAACTAATCATTGTCATAAACATTATAAATAGTATTATTGTGAAAGCATTAAGAAGATTTCTCGATAAGATAAAACCCAACTTCGAGCCGGGTGGAAAATTTGCTCCCCTGCAATCGGTGTTTGAGGGTTTCGAGTCGTTCTTGTTTGTGCCCGCTACAACATCAAAATCGGGTGTGCACATTCACGACAGTATCGACTCAAAGCGCACAATGACGGTGGTTATCATCGCATTGTTGCCTGCATTGCTTTTTGGTATGTACAACGTAGGTTATCAACACTACTTGGCGATAGGCGAGTTGGCTACCACTTCGTTCTGGACAGTGCTCCTTTATGGTGTATTGGCCGTATTGCCCAAGATTTTGGTATCTTATATCGTAGGTCTTGGTATTGAGTTTGTTGCCGCACAATTGCGTCATCACGAAATTCAAGAGGGTTTCCTTGTGTCGGGTATGCTCATTCCTATGATTGTGCCCATTGATACACCTCTGTGGATGATTGCTATTGCTACTGCCTTTGCCGTAATCTTTGCTAAAGAGGTATTTGGTGGTACTGGTATGAATATTTTCAATATCGCATTGGTAACACGCGCATTCTTGTTCTTTGCCTACCCCTCAAAGATGAGTGGTGACAACGTATTTGTTCGCACAAGCGATACATTTGGTATCGGTGGTGGCAATGTTGTCGATGGTTTCTCGGGTGCAACCCCCCTTGGTCAAGTTGCTACCAACGTAGGCGACGAGTTGGTATTGCGCAACATCGTTGGCGAGCCTCTCACAACTCTCGACTATTTCATCGGTCTCATTCCCGGTTCAATCGGTGAGACATCAACACTTGCTATCCTTATTGGTGCAGTTATCTTGATGGCAACAGGTATCGCAAGCTGGCGCATTATCGCTTCGGTATTTGCCGGTGGTTTGCTCACTTCTTTGGTGTGCACATTGGTTGATCCTTCTATTTACGCTGCTGCATTGTTGTCGCCCATCGACCAAGTATGCTTGGGTGGTTTTGCCTTTGCTGCTGTCTTTATGGCTACCGACCCCGTTACTGCTGCTCGTACCAAGACCGGTAAATATATCTATGGTTTCCTCATTGGTGCTATGGCTATCATCATCCGTGTGTTCAACACCGGTTATCCCGAGGGTGCTATGCTTGCAGTATTGTTTATGAATGCGTTTGCACCCCTCATCGACCACTATGTTGTTGAGGCCAATATCAAACGTCGTCTCAAACGTGCTAACACTAAATAATAAAGGAGGTAGATTATGAATAAACAAGGAAATACTTATACGATACTCTACGCCTCTGTTATGGTGATTATCGTTGCTGCTTTGTTGGCTATTGTTTCTGTATCGCTCAAGCCTATGCAACAAGCCAACATTGAGATTGATAAGAAAAAACAAATCTTGACTTCGGTCAATCTTCAGCCCACTACTCAAAATGCAGTGGAACTCTATGCTAAATATATCGTTGATAGCTATGTAGTAGATGCCAACGCTGCTCGCGTAGAGGGTGCCGATGCATTTACTGTTGACGTAGCTGCTCAAGTAAAGAAAGATGCTGCCGAGCGTCAATTGCCCGTTTTCGTAGCTCAGCTCGACAATGGCGACATCAAATACATCCTTCCCATCTATGGTGCAGGTTTGTGGGGACCCATTTGGGGTTATATCGCTGTTGATGCCGATGGCAACACTATCTACGGTTCTTACTTTGCTCACCAAGGTGAGACTCCGGGTTTGGGTGCCGAAATTGAAAACTCTGCTTTCCAATCGCAATTTGTGGGCAAGCACCTCTTTGTAGAGGGCGAGATGAAGCCTGTAGCTGTGATGAAAGTGGGTCAAAAACCCTTGAATGGTGCCGAGTATGTCGATGCCGTTTCGGGTGGTACTATTACAAGCAAGGGCGTACAAGATATGATCGAAAACTCGTTGTTGCCCTATAACGCATTTTTAACATCAATCGAAAAGTAAGGAGGCGTAGGATATGAAAAATAAAGAGATATTATTAGGCCCTCTTTCAAAGAACAATCCTGTTATCGTACAGGTATTGGGTATATGTTCGGCACTTGCCGTAACATCTAAGCTTGAGCCCTCTATCGTAATGGCTATTTCGGTTATTGCGGTAGTTGCATTGGCCAACGTTGTTATTTCACTTTTGCGCAATACCATTCCCAATAGCATTCGTATCATCGTGCAATTGGTTGTTGTTGCAGCCTTGGTTATCATTGTAGACCAAGTACTCAAGGCGTTTGCCTATGATGTGAGCAAGCAACTTTCGGTGTTTGTAGGTCTTATTATTACCAACTGTATTGTGATGGGTCGTCTTGAGGCGTTTGCCCTCAGCCACCGTCCTTGGGAGTCTTTCCTCGATGGTATTGGTAATGGTATCGGCTATGGTCTCATCCTCGTTATCGTAGGTTTCTTCCGTGAGTTGTTGGGCTCTGGTACATTGTTGGGCTTCCAAATTATTCCCGAGATTTGCTACGAGTGGGGTTATCAAAACAATGGCCTCATGATTTTGCCTCCCATGGCACTTATCGTAGTGGCATGTATCATCTGGGTACACCGCTCGCACAACAAAGATTTGCAAGAAAAGTAATACTTACCCTTTAATTATAGAATGTATAATATGGAAAGTTTAAATCTGTTCATTAAGTCTATCTTTATAGACAACATGATATTTGCATACTTCTTGGGTATGTGTTCTTATCTTGCGGTATCTAAAACCGTAAAGACTTCGATGGGTCTTGGTATAGCTGTGACATTTGTGCTCACACTCACCGTACCTGTCAACTATTTGCTCGAGAATTATATCCTTAAACCCGGCGCATTGTCGTGGTTGGGCGAGGGCTTTGCCGATGTAGACCTCTCGTTCCTCAGCCTCATCTTCTTTATCGCTGTGGTTGCTTCTATCGTACAGCTTGTTGAGATGGTAGTTGAGAAATATTCACCTTCGCTCTATGCTTCGTTGGGTATATTCTTGCCTCTTATTGCTGTAAACTGCGCCATCCTCGGTGGTTCACTCTTCATGCAACAACGTTCATTCGACTCGGTAGGTACAGCTGCTGTATTTGGCTTGGGTTCGGGTATCGGTTGGTTGCTTGCCATCGTGGGTATTGCCGCTATTCGCGAGAAATTGGCTTATAGCAATGTACCCGCACCGCTCAAGGGTATTGGTATTACCTTTATCATTACCGGTCTTATGGGTATTGCATTTATGAGCTTCTTGGGTATTAAGTTGTAATCTATCGTAAAGCAAACAGAAAATGAATCTAACAAACGTATTATTATCAAGTATAGTAATCTTCCTCATTATTATACTGCTTTTGGTAGTCATCTTGTTGGTTGCCAAACGATACTTGGTTCCTTCGGGAAAAGTAAAAATTACTATCAACGACGACACTGTAGTTGAGGCTGAGACAGGTGCAAGCCTTCTCTCGACTCTTGCTGCACAAAAGGTATACTTGCCCTCAGCTTGTGGTGGTGGTGGCTCTTGTGCTCAATGTCGTTGTCAAGTGACCGAGGGTGGTGGCGAGATACTTCCTACCGAGACCGTTCACTTCTCACGTAAAGAGCAACAAAACAACTGGCGTTTGGGTTGCCAAGTGAAAGTAAAAGGCGACCTCTCTATCAAAGTGCCCGAGTCGGTAATGGGTGTGAAAGAGTGGGAGTGCGAGGTTATCTCAAACAAGAACGTTGCTACTTTTATCAAAGAGTTTATTGTGAAGTTGCCCGAAGGCGAGCACATGGACTTTATCCCCGGTTCGTATGCACAAATTAAGATTCCTGCATACGAAATGGACTATGACAAGGATATCGATAAGTCACTCATTGGCGAGGGTTATCTCGACGCTTGGAAGAACTTTGGTCTCTTCGACCTCAAGTGTAAGAACACCGAGCCTACAGTGCGTGCCTACTCAATGGCCAACTATCCCGCCGAGGGCGATCGCATTATGCTCACAGTGCGTATTGCTACTCCTCCCATGAAACCCCGTCCTCAAACAGGTTTCCAAGATGTTATGCCCGGTATTGCCTCGTCATACATCTTCACTCTCAAACCTGGCGACAAGGTTATCATGAGCGGTCCTTATGGTGATTTCCATCCCATCTTCAACTCTAAGAAAGAGATGATGTGGGTAGGTGGTGGTGCAGGTATGGCTCCCTTGCGTGCTCAAATCATGCACTTGACCAAGACTTTGAAAACTACCGACCGTAAGATGTCGTACTTCTATGGTGCTCGTGCGCTCAACGAGGTATTCTACCTTGAGGATTTCTTGCAATTGGAGAAAGACTTCCCCAATTTCTCGTTCCACCTTGCGCTCGACCGTCCCGATCCCGCTGCCGATGCAGCAGGTGTTAAGTACACAGCAGGTTTCGTACACCAAGTTATCTACGAGACATACCTCAAAGACCATGAGGCTCCCGAAGATATCGAATACTACATGTGCGGTCCCGGTCCGATGTCTAAGGCTGTTGTTACAATGCTCGATAGCCTTGGTGTTGAGCCCGAAAGCATCATGTATGACAACTTTGGTGCATAATGCAATATTAAGACACAAACTATACAAGAACGAGGCGTGCCATGAGGC
>JAFZFQ010000069.1 GCA_017555825.1 Bacteroidaceae bacterium
CTCGGTCTTACCAATACGACGTCTTCCCGTAATGATGGTAAATTGGGCTACCTCATGAGAGGCTTCCTCAATTTCTCTAAGCTTTTCAAACTCTTGTTCTCTATCAAAAAATCTCATATCTATAGGTTTTATCGTAATACACATTACCGTAACAGCGGTTACGATAATGCAAAAATACAAATAAAATTGTCTTTTGTGCAATAAATCCATAGTTTTTATAGATTTTACAGCAAATAAACCTCTGTACGTGAATACACCGCCCCTATATAGGCAATATTAATAATACAGCAACGCATGAAAACAAAACGCGACCACCTCTTGGGGTGGTCGCGTTACACATTATATAATAGTATTCCGTTACAATATCTACAGCCTATCTTTTGAGGGTCGATATTTTGGTACGTTGGTTATTCTCCTTGGCTGCAGCTTTCTTAGCAGGTGTATATTGGATATCGGCCGAGTAGTAAGGATGTTGCTCGGCAGGAGTTGCAGCTTCGCGGTCAAATTCAATCTTTTGGCGATAGAGTTTACTGAAGTTACCCTCGGCATCCATCGCTACGCACATGAGGTAGCCACTCACACCCCAAGGCATGTAGAGTTCCATACCGGGATAGGGATAACCCATTTGCAACAATGCGGGTATTGCCCAGTCCTCATTGTAGGTTTCATAGTCTTCGTATGCAGGATCATATTGGTATACTTGATAGTAATATGCTACAGGCTCACCATTTTCAAAGGTAAATTCGGGTGTAAAGAACACAAACTCTTCGCCCCATCCGGCATAGAACATGGGTATAGCCTCGGCCAATTGTGCGCCGTCGAAGTATTGATTGATGTTGCAACCTACAGTAATATCAGAGGCAGTAAATTCGGGCATGTAGCACACGTCGCTGAAGTAGAAGTCACCTCCATAGTCACCGGTCTTGCTATCAATAGCTACAGCATATACCTTGAAACCTTTTTCATCCGGACTCACAAGTGTAGCATCATTTACCATACCGAAGCTTGCCCAAATCGAGAAGTACTCGGCACGATTGCTCAGCCATCCCATCGACACTTGTTCGTCAATAGCAGCATCGAGCATAGATTTTAATTCGTCGGCTGTGGCATTGCCATAGCACACATCATAGTAGTATACTACATTATTGTCCGATGGCACAATGTCGTAACCTATTTGATAGCGATTGAGGGCTTGGATGTTTATCTCAAATTGGCATTGCGAGGCATCGCCTTGAGGATTGGTTCTGATGGTTTGTATAGTAGGTTCGGTTGTGCACACACCGGCTTGGTAGCCAAATACGATCAACACATATTCTGTATCGGCCATAAGATACTCTTCGAGAGAGCTGTAGTAACCCGATGTTGCGGGCATAAACAAGCCATTCATATATATCATATTGGCGATATACTCTTCTACCGATTGTTGCTCATATTGCTCTTTGCTAATGAGCGAGTATGAGTATTGGTCGTCGTTTGAAGGTATAATGGCATACTCGATAGAGCGGAATGTGGTAGACAACACTTCGATGGTAAAGGTGTTGGCCGATGGTGCTACCTCAGGACCGGCAAATTCATATATCTCTACATCGCCTATCACTGTGCCATCTTGGGGGCTGGCATAGCACACATAGCAAATGTATTGACGGTTACCTTTTACGGGGAAATAAGATGTACTCTCGCCGGTGAGAAGCATTTCAGAGAGTGCATCGGCAGGTGTACCACCTACAAAATCGAGGTACTCGTTTATGATAATGTTTATGTCGCTTTGAGCAGCAAGAGCGGCATTACCCATGTATGTCTCTTCATAGGTAGTCTTCTCCATGATGTAGTAGAAGTAGGGCTTTGTTGCGTCTTGAGGTACTACTGTTACATTCACCGAAGCCGACTCTACATCAAACGATACTTTAAACTCTCCCTCGGCGGGTGTGCTGTTATCCTCGGCAGTGGTTAGCTCTATCGACGACACAGCACTCTTGTTCTCGGCGCGCACTGCGGCATATATTATATATGTAGTTTGCGGTGCAAGAGAGTCTATCTTGTATTCGGTAGGCTCCGTAGCCGACACTTGCACTCCGTTGGCCATGATGGTTGCTACATCAAGTTCGCCGGCGCCCTTTACGTTATAGGCCACATAGCACTCCATTGCATGCGCGGGGTCTACTTTCACCGTGATCGACGTAGCATCTGTTGCCAACTCGGTAAGTGCTACTGTTGGGTCGGGCAATGGATCTTTGTCTACACAACTTACCCAAATAGATACTAACATGACGACTGCACATGTCATCATAAACTTAATCGTTTTCATCCTGTACGTGTTTTATTGGTTTATAGATATAGGTTATATAAATTTTACAAAAAGCAATATCTCGTTTGACAAAAACAACAAACATTAAGCAAAATTATCTCTAAACAAAATTACACGAAACCCTCAGAAACATCAAATAATAAAATCCTACTTTTTTGTTTACAACAGAAGATAATCGGGCTTATTTGGCCAAATAAACACAATTGTATACAACAAATCTACGTTGACCGATGTTTTTCCCCGCAAAGAAATACATCATCTTCAACTAAATATTACTTTCATTACCTTTTGCAATATCCCACTTTTTTTGCTGTTCGTTTGTTATTTATTGCTCCTATTTGAGGTAAAACTCCAATATACTTTCGCTCGCTGTGAAAAATATCTAAGTAAACTTGATATTTCTCGCTCGCTTATTTGTATATTTGCACTGCAGGCTGCGGCTTGCATACATATTTTTGTTTGAAAGTGTATTCGCTTTTGCCCTTGACAAGAAATCTGGAAAATTTCACGAAACGGGACAAACGAACAGCACTCTCTGCTTGTATAGCTATGTGGCTATGCACCACTCGGTGCATCATCCCATACTATCCGAGTGTGGGGTATTGCATCGTTTATTGTTTCACGGCATTCCAGAGCCTCTTGTCTGATAAACGAATTCGGCTCCACACTTTCTTTATATATATACCTATTATATTATTGCACTATTGAGGAGCGAATGGTGATATAGCGTTGGAACTTTTTTTATTTACCTAACTAATATCAACCATTATGAAAAAAACGATTCTTTTGGCAGCTATGGCTGCAATGTTTATTTCATGTGAAAACAAACAAAACACCGAACCTCCCGTAAATAACAAAATACCTATCAACATCGAAATGGGTGTGTGGACTCGTGCTACCGACTCTTCTTTCGAGGCTGGCGACGAGGTGGGTATCTACGTTGTCAACTACAACGATGCTACTCCCGGCACATTGGCTGCAAGTGGCAACCACGCCGACAACGTGCGCTATACATTCTCTTCTACCTGGACTCCCGACAAGGAGATCTATTGGAAAGACCAAACTACCAAGGCCGATATCTACGCCTACTACCCCTATGCACAACCTACCAATGTCAATGCCTACGCCTTCTCGGTAAATGCCGACCAAAGCACCGAGGACAACTATTGGGGTAGCGACTTCCTCTGGGGCAAGGCTTCGGCAGTATCGCCCACAAGCCAAGCTGTACCCGTTACCACTCACCACTCATTCAGCAACGCGTTGCTCTACATTGTTCCCGGCGATGGTTTCACTGCCAATGACTTGGCTGCTGCCAATATCGAGGTGAAAATATGCAACGTCAAGACCGGCGCAAGCATCAACCTCGCTACCGGCGTAGCTACTGCTACCGGTACTGCTACCGACATCAAGCCCCTCAACACCGGTGCCTACTACCGTGCACTTATCGTGCCCCAAACTGTGGCCGACGGTACAAACCTCGTTACTGTCAAGATCGATGATGTTACCTATACCTATGCCAAGGGCATGACCTTCGTTGCCAATACACAACACAAACTCACCATCAAGGTCAACAAGACCGGCAACGGTGTCAACATCGGTATTGGCGAGTGGGAAACCGACGACGAGGACTATGGTGGCTCGGCCGAATAATATTCACTAAAAAACTACTAATATGAAACTCCACAATATATTATTAGTAGGTATGATGATACTCCTGTCGGTGGCTTGCACCGACGAGGAGTTTCACATCGACCCGCAACAACCTACTAATGCCCCCGAAATCAACATCGAGGGCGTCATCCACCAGCAATACACTACACGTGTCGATGATGGCGGTTTCTGCGATGGCGACCAGATAGGCTTGTACGGTGTAAACTATACCGACGAGAATAGCACTCCCGGCACGTTGCTCGACGAGGGCAACCAAGTAGACAATGCCCGCTATACATTCGACGAGGCAAATTGGACTTGGCGCTCACAAGGTAGCGTCTATTTCAAAGATGCCGTGACCCATATCGACCTCTATGGCTACTACCCCTACGGCTCGCCCAAGAGTGTCGACGCATACGTCTTCGAGGTGCGTCAAGACCAATCGGGCGACAATGTCGAGGATGGCTATGCCCTCTCCGACTTCCTTTGGGGCAAGGCTACAGGCGTGTCGCCTACCGATCAAAAAATCAGAATCAAGTTCTCGCACATCATGGCGTGCGCCAATGTCATCTTGACCGAGGGCAGTGGCTTTGCCGAGGGCGAATTTGTGAGCCTCGACAAGCAAGTAGTGGTAGCCAACACCACTCGCCAGGCACACATCAACTTGGCCACAGGTGCAGTCACAGCACAGGGCAAAGCGACAGCCGAGGGTACAGTAATGAAGCAATCGGCCGACGGTTTCCGTGCCGTGGTTGTACCTCAAAGTCTCGAAGCAGGCAATGCTCTCTTTATCATCACCCTCGACGGTATCACCTATCGCTTCAAGCGCGACAATGCCTTTACCTACGCATCGGGCAAGCAACAGAAGTTCACCATCAAGGTGAGCAAGAAAGAGGTTACTGGCGAGTACGAATTCACACTTGTCGATACAGAGATAGTCGATTGGGTAGCCGACCTCGAAAGCCATGGCGGTGAGGCACGACAATACTATGTCGTAAACCAAGAAGAGCCCGGCACACTATCACGCCTCTTGCGCGCTGCCAAGAAAAACCCCGACAAGATAAAGAACTTGAAGATAAGCGGTAAAATAGACGCTTGCGACTTCTTCTTTATGCGCGACTCAATGGCGATACTTCAAGCCATCAACCTCAAGGAGAGCGAGATATGCGCCACTACCTGCGACAGTTGGTATAAAAACGGCCGTACAACAGAAACATCTTATAAAGATAATTTTGATGTGTATAACGGTTACAATGCACATGAAATACCTCTCAAAGCATTCGAAAGCAAAAACACCTTGGTCTATTTCGTCTTCCCCGAGAAAGTAACAAAGATAGGAGAATATGCATTTTATTTCACACTGCTTTCGGGAGCCTTGATTATACCCAACGATGTAGAGGTGATTGAAGACAACGCTTTTAGTTATACAAATATCACCTCCCTGCAACTGCCCGATGGTATAAAAGAATTAGGCAGTTATGCATTTTGCTTTTGTAGTAGCTTGAGTGGCACACTTCATCTTCCTGAGTCGTTAGAATATATTGGGACTTCTTGTTTTTCTTATTGTAGCATGTTAAGTGGCAACTTGGTGCTACCTTCTCGTTTAACTTTAATAAAATCTGAAAGTTTTAGGGGATGTGGTTTTACGGGGGATTTGGTTATTCCGGAGAGTGTTGTATCGATAGGCAGTACTGCCTTTTATAGTACACAATTTAAAGGTCGTCTATATTTACCTACAGGATTGAAAGAAATTGACACCCATGCATTCGCTGGATGTAAATTCCAAGGCGAATTGGCAATACCCTATCAGGTACAAAATTTGTCGGACGCATGTTTTGACGGTAATAACTTCACCTCTGTTATTTTTGCAGAAAATAGCGAATTGATAAAAATAGGAAGTTGGGCATTCTGTGGTAACCATCGATTGTGTGAACCGGTGGTGTTGCCCCCTAATTTGGTTACAATTGGTAGTAGTGCTTTTTATGGCTGTAGTCAATTACCAGCTATAACTATCCCCCAAAATGTTTCAGTTATAGGTCAAAATGCATTTAGTAACTGCTCATATCTCACCTCTATCACTTGTCATGCCAAGACTCCCCCTATTGTGGGTAGTGGTGCATTTGATGGCGTGGCAAAAGATAACTTCACGGTAGAAGTTCCGGAGCAGTCGGTGGTAAAATACCAAACAGCCGGTGGATGGGGTGAGTTCCGTCGCATAGGTGCACATCACGACTTCTCAATCTCGCGCCCCTTGATGCGTACACTCAATGCCGAGTATAGCCACACCTACATCCTGCGCGCCCCAAGTGGCATGCCGTGGAGCATAGAAAACTGCCCCGAGTGGGTGACAGTATCACCATCGAGCGGTGTGGGCAAAACAGAGGTAACGGTAACCGTAGACGAGATGAGTCAAGCGCAAGCGGGCAGCTTCACTATAGAGACCTTCGACGGCAGCAGTTATAACACATCGACCCACGCCGGTCGTGCCGGAGAGGTAGTATTCCTGCTCGATGGCAAGAACTACCGCTCTACCATGACAGTGCAACAGTTTGACTGCTCGATAGCCGACGGCGATGTGATAGAAAACCAGCGTGCCACAGTGGGCGGTGGTGTAAACCTCGTATTCATGGGCGACTGCTTCGATGCCAAGGATATTGCCGAGGGTAACTACATAGAGGGTGTAAACGAGGCGATAGGCTACTTCTTCGGCATAGAGCCCTACAAGAGCTACCGCGACTACTTCAATGTATATACTGTAGTGGGCATGTCGGAAGATAGCGGCATGGGTACGGCAAACACCATAAAGAGTGCCAAGTTTGGCTCTATGTATTCGCTCGATGGTATCACACCCGATACCGAGACCACCTATCGCTACGCCATGAAAGCCCCCACGGTAGAGGAAAGCAACATCAACCGCACTCTTGTGGTAATGGTAGAGAACACCACCGACTATGGCGGTATATGCTATATGTGGGGCGATGGATCGGCCATAGCGATATGCCCCATGAGTCGCGATGCATATCCCTACGACTTCCGCGGTATCGTGCAACACGAGGCGGGCGGACACGGATTTGCCAAGCTCGGCGATGAGTATATCTATACCAATGCCTTTATACAATCGTGTAGTTGTAACAATCCCCACTTGGATAGCTTCTATGCCGGAAAGAACTTGGGTTGGTATCGCAACCTATCGGACAACGGCGATATGAAGACCGTAGAGTGGGCACACTTTATCTACCACAACGACTATAGCAATATAGTGGATATGTATGAGGGTGGATACTTCCACACCCGAGGTATATACCGCTCGGAAGCGACCTCGTGTATGAACAACAACATACCCTACTTCTCGGCCATATCGCGCCAAGAGATGGTAGAGCGCATCATGGAGTATGCCGGACTGCCCTTCTCGATAGATGAGTTCTATGCACGCGATGTGCGCGATGCGTCGAACAACGACATCACTCGCAGCCTCGTTGTAGATGATGTGGTGACTCGCGCCGCAGCAAGCAAGCAAATGCCTCCCAAGTTTATGGGCAATAGTCCTCAAATACGCTAACACATAAAACCGTAGAAAAATGAAAAAGATACTATATGTGGCAACCCTGGCCCTAATACTGATGGGTTGCGAGAACAACGGAGTGACTATGCCCAATAGCAATGAGATACGTGTAATGGCTACCCTGCGCGACGACTACAAGATGACACGCGTGTCGGGTACGGCTTTTGAGACCGGCGACCGCATGGGTCTCTATGCCGTAGAGTACGACGGCGACTCGGTAGCCGAGGTGCAACCCTCGGCCAACTACATCAACAACGAGCCCCTCACCTACAATGGTGGTGTGTGGGAGAGCCGCCGCCCCCTCTATTGGAGCGCGTTGCCTTGCGACTTCTATGGTTTCTACCCCTATCAAGAACTGACATCGCTCAAGGATGTAGTCTTTGAAGTAGCAACCGACCAATCGCAAGAGAGCACAGCCGAGGCATTGGGCGGATATGAAGCCAGCGACTTGTTGTGGGCCAAAGCCGAGAAGGTGTCGCAAAGCGATGGTAGCGTGCGACTGAAATTTAATCACATGATGTCGCGCGTGGTAGTAAAAATAGAAAAGGGTCCCAAGTTTGAGGGTAAAATACCCGACGACATTGTGTGCCACATCTACAACACTGCCACTACAGCGCTGGTAGACTACACCATAGGCTCGGTAGAGAAGTATGTGTTCAGCGACAACAAGACGATAAAGATGCACAAGATAGACAACATGACCTTCGAGGCGATTGTTGTACCGCAATTTATCGAGCGCACTACTCCCCTGGTAGAGATAACCATGGGCGGTATAGCCTACCTCTTGGAGTATAGCCTATCGTTGCGCCCCGGCCGACAACACACGATAACCATTACCCTCAACACCTCGCCCGACCAAGAGAAGATAGAAATATCGATCGATGGCTCGACCGACGGTTGGGAGTAATACCATCCTATAGCAAAAAGCAGTGCCGTGCACCCCTCGGCACTGCTTTTTTGTATCGCTACACAGCAATATGAGGCCGAAAACGGGGGCACTTGCGGGAAATGTAAAGAGAAAAAAAAAAGAGTTCCACTCCTCCTATGGAATGAAACTCTATCTGTTGGTTTGATTATGACTTTCTAACTCAAAAGGTAATCAAAGACGTTCATCATTATAATGCCATTTGGCATAGTATGAGTCGGTATGTCATCTGTTGTGATAATAATTTTTGTAAAAGAGTCATCTGTAAGGGTCAGTGAGCGTTGTTCCTGCTTCTGTTTATCTTCGTCAGGTAAAGAATAAGCAGATTGTATATACACTCTTTCACTTCCTCTATTACATACAAAATCAACCTCAAGTGTGGTTCTGGTAGTCTTAGCTTCATCATCTTTTTGATAGAAAGTAACACATCCCACATCAACCTTATAACCCTTGCCTATCAAATGGTTATATATGATATTCTCCATAATATGAGTTGGTTCCACTTGTCGGAAATTTAGAAGTGCATTACGCAACCCAAGGTCAGTAAAATAATATTTGTAGGGAGTATCTATATACTTCTTTCCTTTGATATCATAGCGTACTGCTTTGTCAATGAGGAAAGAGTCTATAAAA
>JAFZFQ010000070.1 GCA_017555825.1 Bacteroidaceae bacterium
ACGTATCCACCACACTGCGTATGAGATGAACTTAAAACCGCGTGTCTCGTCGAACTTTTCAGCTGCTTTAATCAATCCCAAGTTGCCCTCGTTGATAAGGTCGGGAAGGCTGAGACCTTGGTTTTGATACTGTTTGGCTACTGAAACGACAAAACGAAGATTGGCGCGGGTGAGTTTCTCCAACGCTGCATGATCGCCTTGCTTGATACGTTGTGCGAGTTCCACCTCTTCTTCGACAGTAATAAGGTCTTCGCGACCTATCTCTTGCAAATACTTGTCGAGAGATGCACTCTCACGATTAGTGATTGATTTGGTAATTTTTAATTGTCTCATCTTACAATATGATGTGAATTGCAAAGTTACGACTTATTTGTTTATGTGATATATAAAATATTGTTAAAATACAACAAGTTGATGAACTTTTCTTTTATACGCACTATAAACTGTACTATAAACGCAGTGTAATGTGTTTTTATTGTGAACAAGAAAAGATTATTGTAGGTTGATTTTATAAGTATGTTTGATAATTTTTCGTAGCTTTTTAACATCGCGTCTATTATCGTCACACCGGTCATGAGCTACATTGCCGTGCATGTGCCGAGCAAGCTACACACATCATCATGTAGCTTGCTCCGCTATGCCTCAATCGGACAAGTCTACGGCATAGTACATCAATTTACCGTTAGGGTAGATGCCGGTTATAAACATCACTTTACGTTCATTATTAGAGCGGGTTATGTTGTCAAATATCTTTTCTATATCGCTTACCGTTGTGATTGTCACATTGTTTATATCGAGTATTACAAATCCTTCGCGCACACCGGCACTTTTGAGTTTGCCATCTTTCAGGCCCACAACCTCAACACCACTGCGCACGCTGAGTTCGCGTTTTTGCGCCTCGGTAAGTTCTTTAAAGGCAGCGCCCATCGAGCTGAAGTTTACAGCCTTGGTTACTTCTGTGCCACCTTGACTATTTTTCAGCTTCATTTCCACGGTGACATCTTTTTTGCCACGTTTTATAGCCACGGTTATCTTGTCGCCTGGATTATATCGTCCTATCTGCTCTTGCAAAGATGCACCATTGGTAATTTTCTTGCCATTGATGGCTGTTATCACATCACCAACTTCCACACCTGCCTCCATTGCAGCACTGCGGTCGCGCACCTCGGCCACATACACACCTTCGTGCACATCGAGGTTCTTCTCCTTGGCAAGCTCCGATGTTATCTCTTGGAACGAAACACCCATCACGGCACGTTGCACCGTGCCATATTGTCGCAAGTCGGTTATCACTTTGCTCACAATGCTCACCGGTATGGCAAATGAGTAGCCCGCATAATTGCCTGTTTGCGAGAATATGGCTGTATTGATACCCACCAATTCGCCGGCGGTGTTTACAAGTGCGCCGCCACTATTGCCGGGATTGACAGCGGCATCGGTCTGTATGAACGATTCTATATCGAGTTGTCCGCGATTCATGCCACCACTGATGCGTCGCGCCTTGGCACTCACGATGCCGGCCGTAACAGTAGAGGTCAGGCCGAATGGATTACCCACTGCAAGCACCCACTCGCCAATGCGCAAGTCGTCGGAGTTGCCAAACTTCACAGTAGGCAGGTCGGTTGCATCTATCTTTACAAGGGCAAGGTCGGTGGTGGGGTCGGTACCTACTATCACACCATTAAACGAGCGATTGTCATTGAGCGTTACCTCAAGTTTATCGGCACCTTTTATCACATGGTTGTTGGTCACAATATAGCCATCGCTCGACACAATAACTCCCGAACCCAATCCACTCTGCTGTCTGGGCTCGCGCTGCCCTTGGCCGGGGCCAAAGAAAAACTCAAATACAGGGTCTTGATAGCCACTGCTTCGACTCACAGTGGTGGTACGTATGCTCACTACTGCATTGACTGTACTCTCGGCAGCCTTGGTAAAGTCGAGACCCGTAGAGCGGTATGATGTGGGAACATACATCGCGTCTTGACTGCACTCGCTTGTCACTGCATTATTGTCGCCACAGGTTGAGCCACAGGCTACAATACTCGTACACATTAATAATATGGACATTGCCATACTTGCTTTTTTTACTATCATAGCTATAAGTTTAAATGTTAAATTATTGCGGTTTTAATAATTTCACGTGTTAAAATTAATATTTTAAATACTACGTTGTACCACAAAAGTCTATTATTTAAACACTTTTAATACAGCAGTACTCGTATTAACTGCGATTAACTGAAAACAACCCTTACCACAGCAATTTTCACATATCGAGCTTAAGCATTAGCTCTATACATTAATAATGTAACAAAGCGTGCAAATTGTTCCATGACAGTAGCAAAGAAAAAACATTTCAACTAATTTGAAGATTATAGTACGATAGAACGACAAAAATTATTACCTTTGCACGTTACAGTAGGTCGGTCTGTCGCGCAGACACACGTCTGTGAGGAAAGTCCGGGCAACACAGAGCACCATACTTCTTAACGAGAAGCCATTCGTGAGGGTGGAGTAGCGTAACAGAGAATAACCGCCATCGCAAGGTGGTAAGGGTGAAAAGGTGGGGTAAGAGCCCACCGGGCGGTGTGGCAACACATCGTGCCGTACGTCTTATGGGTTGTAAGGTTATGTATACCGGCGCAGTAGGGCTGCTCGTCCGATGCCGGGGGGTAAACCGCGAGGAGCTTTATGGCGACATAAAGCCAAGATAAATGACAGACGCCTCCCTCGGGAGGTACATAACCCGGCTTATAGACTTACT
Source organism: Bacteroidaceae bacterium (assembly GCA_017555825.1). GTDB lineage: Bacteria > Bacteroidota > Bacteroidia > Bacteroidales > Barnesiellaceae_A > Barnesiella_A. The sequence continues at coordinate 2,765 of JAFZFQ010000070.1, forward strand.
GTAATTTTTTTTGAACTTTTTTTAATGACTATGAGCACATCTAAATTTACTATCAACTGGAAAAGAGCCATTCTTGCCATACGCAAGGGTTGGAACTTTGTCAGCGAGGATGTATGGAAGTGCCGTAGCAACAACGTCTTTATACACATCATCAAGACCATCAACCTCTCGGTGCGATGCTTTCTCAACGAAATGCTCCAGCAGCGAGCCTCGGCACTCACATTTCGCACCCTGCTGGCCATCGTACCTGCATTGGTGGTGCTCATTGCCATAGGCAAGGGGTTTGGTTTCTACTCTATCATCGAGCAACAACTCTATGTTGCCTTTCCGGCACACGACAATGCGCTCAAGTATGCTTTTACATTTGTCGACGGATATATCGACCAGATGCAATCGGGTATCTTTGTAGGTATAGGTATCGTGCTCTTGTTGTGGACATTGATAACACTCATGAGCGATATCGAAAACACCTTCAACGACCTATGGAATGTGCCCAATCGCAAGCTCGCCCGTCGCATCACCGACTACCTGGCCATGTTTATCCTCATGCCCATTTTGCTATTGCTCAGCAATGGTATGTCTATCTTTGCCACAACACTGCTCGACAAGATACCCTACATATCGTCACTTGCACAACACATCATGCAGGTATCGTCCTACGTGCTATCGTGGGGCTTCTTTGCGCTCGCCTACAAGCTCCTGCCCAACGCCAAGGTAAAGTACAAGCACGCCATTATTTCGGGCATCATTTGTGGTACAGCATTCAACATCTTCCAGTGGATATACCTCTCGGGACAGATATGGGTGTCGAAGTACAATGCCATCTATGGTAGCTTTGCCTTCTTGCCCTTATTACTGTTGTGGATGCAATTTTCGTGGCTTATATGCCTCATTGGCGTCGTACTCTCATACTCGTCGCAAAATGTATTCAACTTCGACTACGAGAAAGACATCAAGAACATATCGCGCAACTACTACGAGCGAGTGCTCATCACCATTATGGCCATCATTATCAAACGACGCAGCCAAGGCAAAGAGGCACTCACATGCTCCGAGTTGGCACACACCTACGTCATACCCATACAGCTCGTTTCGCGCGCAATCAACGACCTGCTACACATAGAGCTCATAGCACCCACACCTGTCGAGAACGACTTTGCCTACATAGCCACCATCGACAGCCACGAGCTTACTATCGGACAGCTACTGCGTCTCATCGATGAGCACGGCTCGAAAGACTTTGTCGACTCCATAAGCAACAACGTCGGCCCCAACGACATACTATGTAGTATCAACAACAACTGCTATGACAATGCACACCAAACATTGGTAGCCGACATAGCAATACCCAATGAAGTTGAATAAACACTATACTAACACTTTTAAAAACTTAGAAATCATGAAAAAAGTAATTGCAACAACAAATGCTCCCGCAGCAATTGGCCCCTACAGCCAAGCTATCCAAACCGGCAACATGCTCTTTATCTCTGGTCAAATTCCCGTTAACCCCGCTACCGGCGAAGTTCCCGAAGGTATCGTAGCTCAAACTACTCAAGTTTTTGCCAACATCAAGGCTATCCTTACTGAGGCTGGTTACACAATGGAAAACGTTGTTAAGACAACTGTATTGCTCTCTGACATTGCCAACTTCGTACCCATGAACGAGGTATATGCACAAGCATTCGAAGGTTGCGAGGCTTATCCCGCACGTGCAGCTTTCGCAGTTCGTGACCTCCCCAAAGGCGTTATGGTAGAGATTGAAGTAATCGCCGCAAAATAATATAGAGATATAAAAAAGTTATAGAGAAACAAACTCAACAAGCACAAGGGCGTCTATTCCCGTGAGGGAGTAGGCGTTTTTTTATTTATCTATTAGCCGGTCCATTTATCGAATGTTTTTGAGCAATTATATTTTGTTTTTTACATAGTTATTGATACTTTTGCAGTGATGAGGCGTGCCTCATTGCTACAGCGGTAGTATTTTATTAATTAAAGCGTTTTTGCTTTATCCTTTTCACAGAAATCGCCAATTTCAAAACACGAAGGGTTGAGCAGTCACAAAACGCCTATGCTTGCTTGTATCCACCCCGGCAAGGGGTAGATGCTATATAGCAATGCGTGGGGTGGGCTGTTTATTTCGTGTTGGGCGTTTGGCGATGCCTTGTGAAAGATAAACCGAACATCGTCCCACGCTTTCTTTTTATACAACCACCTCAACGGGGATGTGAGAGGCAAACAATCAAAAACATGAAGAAACATTTTTTTAAATCACTGCTATCAATAGCATGCCTATTGTGCAGTATCGCAGTCTATGCCCACGACTTTGAGGTGGATGGTATTTATTACAACAGACTTTCATCAACCGAAGTAGAAGTTACTTGTCAAGGTGCTAGTGGTAATAGTTACTCCAATGAATATACCGGCACTGTTGTAATCCCCGCAACGGTTACTTCCTCTGGTACAACCTACAATGTCACCTCAATAGGTAAGCAGGCTTTCTATAGATGCTCCAGCTTGACTTCTGTTACCATCCCCAACAGCGTTTCTTCGATAGGCAAGGAGGCTTTTCGCCAATGCTCTGGCTTGATAGAGATTACTATCCCCAACAGCGTTTCTTCGATAGATGATTATGCTTTCTATGGTTGCACCGGCTTGACAGAGGTAACTATCCCCAATAGTGTCACTTCGATAGGTAGTTCTGCTTTCGGTAGTTGCTCCGGATTGACAGAGATTACCATCCCCGGTAGTGTCACCTCGATAGGTGATTATGCTTTCTCACATTGCTCCGGATTGACAAAGATACGCGTAGAAGATGGTAATGAGACTTATGACTCGCGTGAAAATTGCACTGCTATTGTTAAAACTGCAACAAATACATTAATTGCAGGATGTAAAAACAGCTTTATCCCCAATAGTGTCACTTCGATAGGTGATCAAGCTTTCAGTGGATGCGCCGGCTTAACAGAGATTACTATCCCCGAGAGTGTTACTTCGATAGGTGAGGAAGCTTTCACTAGTTGTATTTAGAAGTCCCAAACAACCAAAACCAACCAGAAATAACCAAACATAAACCTTTAATTATCAATACATTCTAAAATTTAACACTTTCAGACTGCTTTTTGATGGTTCCCAAATTTCCACATATTTTTGATACATATTTCTGACGTGGAGAATTTGCGGAGCTTATTTTTTGTCATTTCGTGTAGATAGTTGACAAGGGTTTACATCCGTTTACAGCGAGCGACAAATTCCGCCCCGATATGTGATGATAGTCACATTGTGTAGAA
>JAFZFQ010000007.1 GCA_017555825.1 Bacteroidaceae bacterium
AATCTCCAATATACTTTCGCTCGCTGTGAAAAATATTCAAGCAAGCTTGATATTTCTCGCTCGCTTATCCGTATATTTGTCCTTGTTTATAGAAAGGAGAATATGAGCATTTACAATCTGTTTTCACGATGCGGTGTGCTGCTTGTTGCAGTGCTGTTGTCGCACTTCTGTGCTATGGCACAAGGGGTGTGGGCTGTGGGTGCTCATATCGACGAGGCTTCGCCACTTGATTTTGTCGTGGGCGAATATGTCGTAGAATATACTGCACCTGCAACGATGGGTTTTCTGCCCACAATGATGTATGCCTCGATAAGTAGCGAAAGGCAGCTGTGCGATACGTTGTCGATACAGACTATCTTCGACAATGAGTTGCAACGTGCTACGCTCTACCTCACACAAGAGATGGTCGATCGCCATTCGCGATACTATGTATCGTCTATTGACGGACGTGTGTATCTGCAGGGCGAGGTGTATAACGATACGCAATATATCGACTACGCATGCTTGCCACATGGGGTGTATCTCTTGCAGATTGTAGTACCCGAGCGCATACCGTATGTGGTGCGGTGGATTAAAAAATAGTATTATGGAAAGATTGGTTCGACTATTCTCTATACTGACCTTTGTGTTGCTGGCTATGCTACAAGTGCAAGCAACGCAGGTGCTCAATTACCAAGGCGTGTTGAAAAACCCCAATGGCACAGTGCGCCCCGATGCGCACGCCCAACTCATACTGGAGTTTGTGCAAGAGGGTGTTGTGGTGTATAGCGAGGAGCACTATGTAACGACCAATGGCAATGGCTACTTCTCGTTGCATCCCGGAGCCGGAAGTGCTGTGCTGGGTAGTTTCGAAGATATAGATTGGGGTGCAGGTGCTATTGTAATGCGCACACTGCTTGATGGTGTGCCTATCGCCGAGACTCAATTGACTGCTGTGCCCTATGCCCTATATGCCGAGCATGTGGAGGGGTGGGATATTGTGTGGAATAGTATAGATTCGCTTGGATATGTTCATAATGCTACTTCTTTGCTACTCGATGATGTCGTACTTGCTGTAGAACAACTACAACTTGCCGACGACACGTTGGGACAACGCATAGATACCTTGCGTAGCCAGGTAGATGCTCATGTGCAAGAGATAAAGAGTCGTGAGGCAGAGATTGTCAAAGGTGCCAACTTCTTCAATGCCACACTGCATGCTCCGTTGCAAGTAGGTGTCTATCATACGTTACAATCGGCCACGGAGGCCACACCCGCACACTTGCGTCGCAGTGGTACAGTGGTGACATATCGCTGCGATAGCATCAATTGGCGCAGTGTGCAATATGTGGGTAGTGACACTCTTGCTTGGCGCGATGAGCATGCTTGGAGCAACTATGGCAGTTATGGCAACCTCACTATTCCATATCTCGACAATGACTCTACAACTCGCTTGTCGGTGCCTGCCTATATGCGCCGTCCGGGTCTTATTATTACCTACTTCAAGGATGGCAAGGTGGTCAACGAACAATACATAGAGAGTAGTGTCGACAACTCGCTGTGGTGTAAAACCGAGTCTTGGTTGCCCCTGTCGGCTATGAATGAGGAGATAGCCTATATGCGACACGTAATAGATAGCATTAACGAGAAGGTGGCAAAGATGGATAAGGGATTGCAAAAGTTGTCTAATGCCGGCAGTTGGTTTTTTGTAGACCGTAAAGAGAAGTTCTCGCAAGCCGGTGCGATAGACCGTCAAGGTACATTGGTGGCCGACTACGACCTTGTACATACCGACTTTATCCCTATCGAAAATAATTGGATAGTGAAAACATACGGCAACAAGACCTATCCGGGTATCTCGTTCTACCGAGATAAAGATATAGCAACGCGCATCCCATCGAAGTTTGATGCACTCACCGACGATACTTGGCAGTGGCAAGAGACCGACTTTATGACCGATGCCTTGCCTGTTGGGGCGCAGTATTTTACTGTCAATATGCTTATAGACAAAAACGATGAAACAGCCCTGAGTACACGTCAAGATATTGATAATGTAATAGAAGTGACCGTGCCCTATACCTACCGTAAAGTAGAGTCGGTCTTCTCATATTCGGGAGCCTTTGTCAACATTACGGGCAAGCGCACGCTCAATACCGAGTATAAGCACTCGCGTTTTCTGCCCATTGATGGCACGCAGTACAAGGTTACAACACAAGGAAGCTATACCCAAGAACGCACCGTTCCGTTGGTAGTATACTATGCCGATGTCTCTTTTACCTCGATGGTTGGATATGATCTTGGATGCGTACAAGACGATCGCACAACGCGAGGCGAATTGATTATATCGGCGCAAACAGCCCCCGAAGGTGCTGCCTATTTTGTAGTAAATAATTGTCCTGCGCAGGGCGAAAGCATTGTGATGGCGGGTAGTTCTACTACCGATCTTCTCAACGAAGTTTATACACGAGTAGGGGGCTTGGAAGATACCAAAAGTTGCATCAGTGAGCGCAAATTAGTAACACTGGGCGATAGCTTTACTACCAATAGTGGCAATAAAGGTATCTATTGGCAACAGATGCTTGTGGATTGGTCGGGGGTAGTGTGGAGTCAAGAGGAGACCTTGACGGGAGTAAATGGATATGCTCCTATGGGATATGGTGGCGCATGGGTAATGCCCAACGATATCAACTCGCTATCACTTCGCTGTATGGATGTGCGTCGCTACACACCCCATATTATCATTGTGTATGGTGGTCAAAATGACAAGACCGATCGCTACAGATTGGGTTCTATAGAAGACGAGCCCTTCAAGCCCGAGCAACTCATCGACCTCACAACCATGGAGGAGATAACCTCGCTGGATGCTGCTCTGGCCTACGTCGATGGTCGTTATAAAAAGAGAAATCACACAATACTCCATGTTAAGGTCAACGACCGCCCGCAACTATACTACATGGCCGATACCTTGCAATGGAACAATACTCAGGCGTGGGTAGCCCCTATAGAGGCAGTATCGTTTTACTCGGCCTATAAGGGCATGATAGAGCGTTTCTTTGCCGAGACTCCATTGGCAACAATATATTGCATGACGCTCATGCAATGCGACTATACACGCTACGACGGTTCGTTGGGTACATGGGAGGAGGCCGACGGCCTGCGCCAGAGCAAAAATGAAGCTATCAGAGAGATAGCCGAATACTATGGCATACCCGTCATAGACCTATGGAACAAGGCGGGTATAACGCCATACAATGCCAAGTCGCACTACAACGATTGGCTACACCCCAACCAATATGGCTACCGCCGCTTGGCCGAGTGTGTATACCGACATTTGAAATAACAAAAAAACATATATAAAACTATGAGAAAGAGTATTTTTACTGCAGTAGTATTGATGAGTGCATCGTTGGTTTATGCGCAATATACTCCCTATTTGCTCGACTTGAGCGATGAAAATATTTCCTACAACGAAAATGGAGTGTGGGATGGGGTGTATGGCAATGATAGTTTCGAGGCCGATGGTTTTGTCTTTTCGCACGCAGCTCCCTACGGTCCTGGTTACTATGAGGGATTCCTGCCCAGTCGTAATACCGACAATGCCAATCACTACGACTCGGCCGGTTGGACGGCCAATCAGTGGGGCTGCATGGCGCAAGGTGGTGTCAATCTTGATAGTGGTGGCGCCTTTCGAGCCGATGCAATTGAGGGAAAACCGTTTCTGGTAAATTATTATAGTGCCTTCTCAAGCAACGAGTCGGAGTATGGCACAAGCTACATCACCATGAAGGATACAGATGGTTGTATATTCAAGCCCGAGGGTGTGTATGTGTGCAACTCACCTTGGGGTTATTATGGCGTTACTGCGGGTGATGGATTTGCTCGCCCCCTTACTACCGCGGGCGATTATTATAAAGTAACTTTTCACGGTGTCAATATCAAGTCAGGAACAACAACGAGCGTCGATTGCTACCTCGCCGAGTATTTGCACAACGATCGCAATGCCGATGGTGTAGTAAATGAGCAAGACAACTATGTCAACGACCATTGGATGTGGTGCGATCTTACTCCTCTCGGCAGTGTCGATGTGATTTATATCACAATGGACTCGTCCGATAGTGGCGACTATGGTATGAACACTTCTACTATTGTGTGTCTCGACGGACTGAGTGTAATGGTTGATACCTCGGTAAAAGACGTTTTGGGTCAAGGCAACAAAGTGTATGCTGCTCAAGGCATGATATGCACACAGCTCGATACGGCACAAACTATAAGGGTGTATAACACAGCCGGTGTGCTCGTTGCCACATATCAAGTAGGTGCCGGAACACGCATGGTCGATACTTCATATCTTCCTTCGGGAATATATCTCGTCGGACACGAGGGTGGAGTTGCCAAGATTGTATTGTAGTATGTCAATAAAATATAGTGGAGATACAATATAAACCCTATATTTTTTGTTTTTAGATTAGAATAATTCCAAAATTAGAATAAATTCACACAAAAACGCTTGACAAATAAAAAAACGTGCTTATATTTGCATCGTGAAAGAACAATAACTCACAACAATAAAGTAAAAACAATTTATAACCTAAAAAATATACTACTATGTTAAGCAAAAGAATGGAAGAGGCGATGAACGCCCAAGTTAATGCCGAATTTTGGTCAGCTTATTTGTATCTCTCAATGTCTATGCATTTTGAGAAAGAAGGTTACAAAGGTATTGCCAACTGGTTTGCAGTACAATTCAAGGAAGAACAAGATCACGCTACAATATTCATGAATTATATCAACTCTCGCGATGGAAAAGTTACACTCTTACCCATCGACGCAGTAGATACTTCATGGGACTCTATTCTTCACGCCTATGAGGAGACTCTTCGTCACGAGAAAGTTGTAACTGGTCGTATCAATGACCTCTACACTATTGCACTCGAAGAGCAAGACTATGCCTCGCAAAGCATGCTCAAATGGTTTATCGATGAGCAAGTTGAAGAGGAAGAGACTGCACGCGACTATATCGATGCCTTGAAGAAGATTGGTGATAATGGCTATGGCTTGTATATGTTTGACAAAGAGTTGGCAGCTCGTGTCTACACAGTGCCCGCCCCCCTTGCCAATGCCGGCGAATAACGAAGAATACCATAATTATACTGCCGAAGGCAGAGCCCCACATGAGGCTCTGCCTTCTTTTCTTGTAGAGGTGTCGAGCATGTTACTTCACCTCAATGCGCTTGGGTTCGCTCGCAGTGGTAGCGTGGCTCTTGGGGATAGTGATTGTGAGCACACCATTGTTTTGCGAGGCGTGTATCTCATCCTTGTTCACATTTTCGGGCAGGATGAGGGTTTGTTGAAACTGTGAGTATGCAAATTCACGGCGCAAGAATTTACCTTTCTTCTCATGTTCCTCATTGTTTCGACTCTCTACGGTAACAATTAGTTGGTCGTGCTTGTCTACCGTAACGCAGAAGTCGTCTTTTGTTACACCCGGAGCAGCCATTTCCACGATATACTCATTCTCGGTCTCCACTATATTGAGAGCCGGAGCCGATGCGCTCGTCTTGGCAATCCATTCATTGCCAAAGAAATCGTTGAAAATACCCGGGAGCCAATTTTGTGTACGTTTAGCTGGAGTTGTCATAATAGTAATTATTGGTGTTTACAACTACTAAACAAGAGCAACAGCACGAAGGTTTGTGTTTAAGTCCGATTATTAAACATATTTGGCTATCACATCGCATTGTTAATGATAAAATGAGTATCTTTGTTACAGATAATACACAATGTTATGAAAACTCGATTACTCTTTATATCTGTTTGTGCGTCGATATTGCTGTTGTTGTGTGGATGTGTACAGAACGACAAGCAAGTGGTTATACTTTTTACCAATGATACTCACAGTCAGATAGATCCTATTGCTCCCGATGCCAAGCGCAATGCCGATATGGGTGGTGTGGAACGTCGCAAGGTGCTTATCGATAGCTTGCGTAGTGTCTACCCGCATGCTCTTTTGGTCGATGCCGGCGATGCTGTGCAAGGCACACCCTATTTCAATTTCTATGCCGGAGAGGTTGAGACCATGGTGCTCAACGAGCTGGGCTACGATGTGCGCACAATAGGCAACCATGAGTATGACAATGGTGGCGAAGGGCTTGTTGCTATGTTGAGGGCTTTTGATGGTGTTACCGTGTCGTCAAACTATACTTTCAACCGAGAGGATTTGAGCAACGAGATTGTTCCATCGTGGATGTGCGAGGTCGATGGCGTAAAGGTTGGCTTCGTTGCACTCAATATCAATCCAGAAGGTTTACTCTTTCCACTTCATGCTCGCGACATCAACTACCACGATCCTATTGCCTATGGCGATAGTATAGCTATGCTCTTACGCAAGCAAGGTGCCGATGTGGTAGTGGCTCTGTCGCACTTGGGTTGTACCGGCGAGGAGGTGAATGTCAATGCTATAGACTCTGTTGTGGTGCAAAATACCCGTTATATCGACCTTGTGATAGGAGGTCACTCGCACACTACGCTTTTGACACCGGAGGTTCACACCAACCTCGATGGTCGCAAGGTCGTTATAGGTCAAACCGGCAAGAGTGGTGTAAACCTTGGCTTTGTCCGGCTTACACTTCCCGCCAATCGTCGCAGCGATATAGCTGTTGAATATCGCCTATATCCTGTCGATGCACGCTATGACGATCGCTTAGACTCTGAGTTTGCAGCGAAACTCACACCTTATAAAGAACAGGTCGACAATGCCATGAGCATGGCGTTGGGTAATAGTGCGGTAGACCTGGTTGTAGACCGTCCCGAGAGCACCTTGAGCAATTGGGCGTGCGATGCCTTAGCCGACATAGCTCGTCAACGTAGTGGCAAGAAGATAGACTTTGTTGTAGGCAATATAGGCGGTATGCGTGCCGATATACCCAAGGGGGTAGTTACTCGTGGCAATGTATGGCAGACGTTTCCTTTTACCAACTATATGAGCATCGTAGAACTCAAGGGTAGCGATGTGCGCGACCTCTTTGTGCAGATAGCCGAGAATGGTGGCGAAGGCGTGAGCCGCGAGGTGCGCCTCGTTATCAATAAGGGCGCAGTAGTACAAAGTAGCATAGCCGGAGCACCTATCGACGACAATCGTATTTACACGATTGCCACCATCAATTTTGTAGCCGAGGGTGGCGATGGCATGGTGGCGTTTCGCAATGCACTCTCGCGCGAGGATTATCCCGGATTTGTATTTGAGTTATACGAAGGTTATTTGTTGCGTATGACGCAACGAGGCGAGTCTATGCAAGCGTCGTTGGATGGGCGCATTACAATAGTAGAGTAATTCAACTTTAAAATATCAAGATTATGGCATCAATATTCAGTCGTATTGTAGCAGGCGAGATACCTTGCTATAAAGTAGCCGAGGATGAGCGCTTTTTTGCGTTCCTCGACATCAGCCCCGTGGCCAAAGGTCACACATTGGTTATCCCCAAACAAGAGGTAGACTACATCTTTGACCTCGATGATGAAACCTACAACGGTCTTATGGCCTTTGCCCGCCGTGTAGCTCGCGCACTCGAAGGTGCTGTCGAGTGCAAGCGTGTGGGTGTAGCTGTTATGGGTCTCGAAGTGCCCCATGCACACGTACACCTCATTCCCATCACTACCGAAGGCGATATGAACTTCTTCCGCGAGAAACTCTCTTTGCCCGCCGAAGAGATGGCTGCTATCGCAGCTCGCATAGCCGAGAAGTTCTGATATATAATCATATAGTACAAAGTCGCATCTTTACTGTACACGGTATAGATGCGACTTTGCTATATCCTTGGTAATGCTCATGGATCGGTGTGTTTGTAAATTGTCACGCTATGCAGTGTGTTGTGTGAAAAAAGTAATAATTATTTTGTTTTTTAAGCAAAATTACTACCTTTGCAATATCCACACGAAATTATTTTATAAACATAACACACACAGACATGAAAAAACTTTTTACACTCCTCGTAGTTGCAGTGATGGGATTTGCTGCAATGAATGTAAACGCACAAAGTTTGTTTGCCAAAAACGATTTGTTGGGTTCTGTAACACTCGGTTTTGGTGATGGTTTTGGTCAAAGGTTTGCTGTAGACTATTGTGTAGTTGACGGATGGCTCGACGGCAAGGCTTCATTGGGTATCGGTGCATCGCTAAATAACACCATTTCTTGGAATTTTGATGTTGATGCACTTTCAATCATTGCCAACTGTTCATTCCACTATCAATTGATAGACCCCCTCGAAACTTATGCCGTATTAGGTATTGGTGGTGGTGTTGTAATGGCTCATCAATTTTTTGGAGGTGGTTTTGATTGGACATCGGCTGTAGGTCTGCGTTACTACGTAGCTCCCAAAGTGGCACTCAACCTTGAGGTTGGTCACACAGCAGGTTGCTTTGCCAACGTGGGTGTAACATTCCGTCTCTAATCGGATAGCACAGTATAGAAAACATGAGGGTGTCTCAAAACGAGGCATCCTCTTTTTGTATATTCGATAGAATATAATTTTTGTCAAGCAGCAAATTTTTCTTGCTTGTTGCAAAATATTTGATTCTCCGGAGGTAAAAATCGAAAGAATAGGTAAAAACAGTCTTTTTTAGGGTTATTACCGCCGTTTTGGGTTGATTTTGCTATTTTTCGTGCCATTTTCTTGATGTTGAAGGCAATGGCGAAGAAGGCAAAGTCCATTGTAACTTTGTCTTTTCCGAAGTGTCGGAAT
>JAFZFQ010000008.1 GCA_017555825.1 Bacteroidaceae bacterium
CTACAGTGCTGTGGCTCATCATACCGAAAGTATAGTTACCAAAGTGGATTTTTGAACCACCTTTGCCCGAGAACGCGATAGCGCCACTGCTGTTTATGTATCGCAATTGGTGTTGTTGTACCCATTTAGAGTCGCCGTTGGCAGCTCTCATGATTTCAAATCCGAGAGTGAAGTTAGAGCCTTTGAAAGTGTAGTACGACAAAGACTTGTCGATCCAAGAGGCGCTACCGGTACCAACCTCTACAGCGAAGTAAAGGGGCGAGTGGGTCTTAACCTCTTGAGCCGCTTTTTCGGCGTGTGCAACTGCAGGTGTTACCAACAGCAGTGCAGCCAAGAGTAGATTACGTAATGTTTTTTTCATTTTTTGTGGGTTTGTTTAATTTGATATTTAAATTTATTTTCTTCGTATTTTATAGCTCGGCACTTGTCTCAGATGAAATCTGTTTATTCCTTTTTGACACATCCTATTGTGTGGTTTTTTCTTGCAATATTCTTCTTTGACAAAATTACTTTGATATTATAGAAGCTTCAAATAATAGTATCCTACATTTGTGTTTATATTTGACTGTTATTTACCTTTAGGTGGCAGTTGTATATCTCAATGTAAATATATTTGCTTTAACTTTCTGTCTCGGAATCATTGTTTGTGTTTAGAATCTCTTCAATGAAATTCTCGAGTGATAGTTCGGTAGTCATGCCGATTTTTTGGCGGAATCGGTGGCGAAGCATTAATACGCTTCGAGGTGCAATGGCTAATAGTTCGGCAATTCTTTTATTGTCTTGTTTCAATACAATGAGCATCGAGAGTAGTTCTTCGCGATGCGTGATTGTGGGAACCTTTTCGCGAATGCGAGGAAGAAAAAGAGGGTGTAGTAATTCGAAGTATTGGCGGAATTTTGATTCGCCATCTGCTTGAAGTATAGAGGGGGTTAGTGTCTCTAATTCTTGACGGTTGTCTTTGCTTTTCAAGAAGTCTTTGATTTCCTGAGCCCTCATCTCTTCTTCTGAGTTCAATTGTTGTATTTGTTGAGCCAGAGACGAAAGTTTTTCGTTGGCAAGTTTCATTTGCATTATGTGCTGTTTCTTTTGGTTGAAAATGTATGCCACGATATAAGAAATAGCAATGACCGATATGGTAATGCATATCAATAGCCAAAGACGCTGATTGGCGTGTTTGAGTTGTGTGATTTTTAATTCTTGTCTCTTTTGCTCGGTTTTTAGGTCTACAATACTCTCTATAAGGTTGAAGTTTACGCTTTTTTCCTTAAAGATTTGTTGCTCTTGGAGCATCAGTTTTATATATTGTTCGGCCTTGTTGTAGTTTTTGTTTTTCAGATAATGGTTTAGTATCGTTTCGAAGTTGGGTTGGATGTATAAGGGTGTATCATTTTGAGTGAGAAGTAAATACATGCTATCAAGCATTATTTCGGCTATCTCGTTCTTTTCGTATTTAAGGTATGTTTGTGCCAATTGATGGTAGGCTTTGGCTCGATTTATGTCTCTTCCGAGCTGAGTTACTTGTTGTAGTGCTTGGATGCCAATGTGTGTAGAGTCTCCTCCTATTTCGGTCAGGTATGTGCCGTGTAAGAGGTCTACATCGGCCATTCCACTGTTGTATGGTAATGCTTGGCATAACTTTCGTGCCTGCTCGGTGTACAGGGGTACTGAGTCGATTGCTTCGAGTTGCTGTAGGACTCGTCCCTTATTTATATATGATTGTGCCGAGATCATCGGATTTTTTGTTTCCATACTTTTCTCTACTTGTATGGCTTCCGATGCGTAAATATTGGCATACTCGGGTGCGTCCCAATATAGAAAGAGGTCTATGAGCGCATGTAGGCTGTTGAGCACTCCCAGGCTGTCGTTTCTTGCTTCGGCTTCCTCTTTGCTTTCTTGGAATAGCTCCAGAGCTTTGTTAAGATGACCGTTTCGTTTGTAAAGAGAACCTAATAAGGCTTTTACCCATTGCTTGCCCGAGGTGTTCTTGCATAGTTCGGCCTGTGCTATTGCCTCTTCACACCAATTGATTACTTCGTTTTGGTAGTCGGGGTTGCCATAAAATACGGCTGAGGCATAAGCGTAGTCGCGAAAATAGCGTTCGGGTGTGGCTCGGTATAGGGGGAGTGTGAATACTTTCAGTGTCGACTCTTCGGCTTTTTTTAAGTTTTCGGTGCGTGACAATGCATATCCCATTACAGAATGGAAGTCTCTCAAGCATTGTTTCTGTAGAATGGGTGATGTTTTGAATACTTCTTGCAGGGCCAATATACACTCCTCGGGCATGCCTTTGCTTTGGTAGGTGTTCATCAGTTGTACCAAAGCCTCGGTATATAGAAATAGTTCTTTGTCTGAAAGCTCCTCGGCGTTTGTGGGTTGCGATAGGTAGTTTTTGAAAGCGTCGATTGCTTCGTCGTACTTCCCGTCGCGTTGTAATTCCTTTGCTTCTTTAAAGGCACTTTCATCGGCATGACAAATACCGGCGGTCAGTATCGACATGATGAATATTAATATGTACTTGCTCCAAGAGTGTAGTTTCATATTGTGTCTTCCTGTTTAATTCACATTTTGTTTATGTCAGTTCGCTCCATTTTGTTGTATACACTGTGTATACCGATGGGTTTAGTGTGGTAGGAGTTGACAAAATTATAGAATTTTCGCAGGGTCTCCTAAGTCTTGAGGTTTACATTTGTGTTTACACGCCCCTCTTTTTGCGTTTTTTCGCATATTGTAAAACGAAATGTAGAGTGTTGTTGATGTAATTCTTGTCGACTGCAGGATGTGGTGAATACAAAATTTCTTGGATACAAGCAAGGTGCTGTGTCCTGCGAGACGGTGTATAATGAGTGTAAAGAGGGTGGAATTTTGTGGTGTTACATGGTAGCTTGTATCAGATGTTCGATGGCGCATTCGAGTATGGCGTCGTGGCCGGTTTGTTGCGCATCGGGAGCCATGTCTACCTTTATGTGGGGTTCGATACCCCACTCGGTATCGTTGCCATCGGCGTCGAGTATAGGCGAGGCCGACAAGCGTATGTTCCACCCGTTGGGAAGATTGTAGGTAAATGGCAGTCCGCTACCACCGCCGGTGCGGTCGCCTATGATGGTGGCTTGCGGCAGTGACTTCATAACTTGTACAAAGTTGTTGGCTGCACTAAAGGTGTGTCGGTTGGTAAGAACAGCAACAGGCTTGCCATAGAGAATGTGACCTTGAGCCGGCTCGAAATAGAAGGGATATGGCTCTGATAGGTCGTTGTGTGCAGGGCCTGTTTTGTGTACCAAGTAGCCCGCCAAAGTGGGCTCGGTAATGAAGCGTGAGGCTATGACCTCAACATTTGACAAGGAGCCTCCTCCGTTGTTGCGCACATCTATTATTATACCGTCGCAGGTGACGAAGTGTGCCAGAATGTAGTCGAGTGTGGTGGGGCTTATGCTACTGCTGAAACTGTCGTAGTAGATATAGCCGATGTTGTCGCGTAGCTTTTTGTAGGTAATACCTCCGGCTACGAAGAAATCGAAACCCAAATAGTTTTGGTGTATGATGCGCTCGTCGTAGTTGACGGGGTAGTCTTGGAACCATTTCCAATAATAGGTAGAGCCGAATGCGCTTGAGAGATTGACGTGTCCGTCTTGCAATGAGGCAAGCATTTCGCCACAGAGATTGAAGAAGCTCTGCTCGCTCATATTGTTGCTGATGCGAGGGGCATAGTGGTTATATACCGAGTCCCAATCGACGCCTTTGTAGTCGAAGAAGCAGTAGTGTTGGTCTATGATTGTCCACAGTGCATCGAAGTTGGTGTGTGCATCGTTTTCGATGTGCAGGTCGTCGTTGACAAAGCATGCTTGCAGTTGTGCAACGATTGCTATGGCGATGATATGTAGCAGACGTTGCAGTTTCATTGTGCTATGTTGTATAGAGCCCTAACGATGGGGCGGTTGGACTTCTTGTTGTCGATACTCAATAGGTCGCCGGCAAAACCCACTGTGAAGTTGTGCATGACGAGTTGGTATCGGTTGTTGTTCTCGTAGGTGGTGTTGATGCGGTTGTGATAGCCCATGCGCAGTGCCCACGACCCAAAGTGCATGTCGAGTGTGATGCGGTTGTCTATATCGAAGCGGTTGGCCCATGTGCCGCAATGCAGGAAGTTGTGGTAATTGCCCAGCCACACCTCGTAGTACGACTCGCCATACTCGGGTTGTGCAAAGACTCCAATAACGGGTAACTGTAGCTGGTAGCGAGTAGTAAAGGGTAACTTTCCTATCGAGAAATTATATACAGCCATAGCTGTGAGTCCCAGCGAAATGTCGGCCTTGACGGTGGCGGGGTTGTTGCCTCCGTGGTAGTTGTACAGTCCCTCTCCAAGTAGTGAGAAGTTTCCACCATAATATAATTGTAATCCCTCGATGGGGGTATTGCTACGGTGCATCATGGCAAAACTATAATTGGCGCCGCCCATGATGGTGAGTCCGGCGCCCGAAATACTCAGGCGGGTAGAGCCGTAGTTAAGGCCTATGAGTTGTTGCCACACCCAATTGTAGTCGTCGAGCTTGAGGGCTTGCATCAACTCGATGTTGAGTGCAATGTTCCATCCGCTGTAGCTGTAGGGTGATAGATATGTGTCGACGAGTCTGCCACCGCCACCCTCAAACTCCACTGCCGTGAATACCGGGCGTTGTGGAGTGCTTGCAGTCTCTTGCGATAGAGCTACTGCAGGAAGCATGAGTAGTGCAAGTATGTATAGCAGACGTTTCATCTATTTAGTCTATCTCTTCGGCTGCGAATATGCTCAACTGTCCGTCGAGTGGCAGCTCGGTTTCGGCAGGAAGCTCTTCGGCGGGCTCTTCTTGGCGGGTAGGCTCCAACTCGGTAATCGTGTCGATGGTAAATTGTGTGATGCGTTTGCCCTTGGCCGAGTAGCCTTTTATGGCAATAAACTCGTCGGCATCTATTATTATCGGCTCACGGAAGGCATCGCCACCGCCAAATTTTACTTCAAATCTCGGGTATGCTTCGCGACTGTATAGCAACATCTTCGACGCTGTGTTATCGCCCAGGAAGTTGAGTTTGCGTGCAGTGGCCTCGATTTTGAAGCGCTTGATGTAGGGTAAGCCCTGTTGATTGGCATCGTTGAGCAATACTGTCCACACGCGGTTGGGGTCAAACTTCTCAATCAGCAATATATTGGCCTCGTAGTGGTTGGTGGCGTCGAAGTTGGTTGTGTAGAAGTCTCCATTGTCGAGAACAACCAATACCAGGTCGTTGTTGTGGAACTCGCCCAAATATTCGCCTCGCTTGTCGTAGTTGAGGCGCAAAACGTCGCGGTCGAACCATACGTCGCGACCTCCCAGGGTAGAGCCTCCCTTGGCAGCGAGAGACATAGAGCGCACAATGCCCTTGGTGACGATGTTACCCATTGATGCGCGACCTTTGATAGCAAGAGTGCTGAAGTCGACCATTACATGATCTTTGTTTGAACGAATAGTCTTTTCGAGCACTACTTTCACGGTCTCGGCCTCGCCGTTGGAGTTGGCAGTAAACCATTTCACGCGAGAGCCGGGCTTGCCTTGGGTTAGGTCATACATCTTGTCGCGTGTGATGCCCGTCACAGCAAAGCGTTTCATATAGTGTACGCCGCCCTTACCATTCATATATATAACGTTGTAAATGGTGCGTGTATCGTTGCGCTTAAAGACGTCGATGTGCAAGATGTTCTTGCCTATGAATTGTTTCTCGGCCACCTTTACAACGGTGTAGCGACCATCTTTGTAGAAGATGATTATATCGTCGATATTTGAACAGTTGCACACAAACTCGGCGTTGGGGTCGCGTTGCAAGCCTGTACCCATAAAGCCATCCTCTTTGTTGATGTAGAGTTTTTCTGTAGCCTCTACTACCTTGGTGGCCTCGATGGTGTCGAAGTTGCGTATCTCGGTAATACGAGGGAAGTTCTTGCCATAGGTCTCCTTGAGGTGTGTATACCAGGCGATGGTATACTCGGTGAGCGTGGCCAGGTGGTGACGAGTCTCGGCTATCTGTTCCAACTTCTCGGCGATGTAGTTCTCGGCCTTTTCCGAGTTGAAACGTAAGATGCGAGCCATCTTTATCTCCATCAGGCGCAAGATGTCGTCGTTGGTTATCTCGCGAATGAATTGAGGCTTGAAGGGTGTGAGTCGCTTGTCGATGTGGGCAACTGCCTCGTCCATCGAGCGGCTCTCCTCAAACTCTCGGTCTTTATAAATGCGCTCTTCGATAAATATCTTTTCGAGTGAGGCAAACATGAGAGCCTCGTGCAACTCTTGCAATTTTATCTCCAATTCTTGACGCAACAGGTCGCGGGTGCGGTTGACGCTGCGACGCAATACCTCGCTTACGGTGAGGAAGTGTGGTTTTTTCTCGTCGATGACACAGCAGTTGGGCGATATGCTCACCTCACAATCGGTAAAGGCATAGAGTGCGTCAATAGTTTTGTCGGAAGAGACGCCCGCCGGCAGGTGTATGAGAATCTCGGCTTGGGCAGCGGTGTTGTCGTCGACCTTGCGTATCTTTATTTTGCCCTTCTCTTGAGCCTTGAGTATCGACTCGATAAGGGTAGATGTTGTCTTGCCATAGGGTATCTCGGTTATGGCGAGTGTGCGGTTGTCTATCTTGTCAATCTTGGCGCGTACTTTCACGGCGCCACCGCGCTCGCCATCGTTATATCGCGACACGTCTATGTAGCCTCCGGTGCGGAAGTCGGGGTATAGCCTGAACTCTTCGCCACGCAAGTATGCTATAGCTGCATCGAGCAGTTCGTTGTAGTTGTGGGGCAAAATTTTCGATGAAAGACCCACGGCAATACCCTCAACGCCTTGTGCCAGGAGTAGGGGAAACTTGACGGGTAGTGTGACCGGCTCTTTCTTGCGACCATCGTACGAGAGTTGCCACTCGGTCACTTTGGGGCTGTATACCACTTCAAGGGCAAACTTCGACAAGCGAGCCTCAATGTAACGAGGGGCCGCTGCGCTGTCGCCGGTAAGTATATTACCCCAGTTTCCTTGGTAGTCTATAAGCAAATCCTTTTGACCCATTTGCACCAGAGCATCGCCGATAGAGGCATCGCCGTGAGGGTGATAGGCCATGGTAGAGCCAATCACGTTGGCCACCTTGTTGTAGCGACCGTCTTCGAGTAGTTTCATGGCGTGCAAGATGCGACGTTGCACGGGCTTCAAGCCGTCGGCAAGGTGTGGCACGGCGCGTTCGAGTATTACGTATGAGGCATACTCAAGAAACCAATTGCGATACATGCCCGACAGGTGCAACTTGGTGTCGCCACAGTCGGTAATTGAGCTCTTGGGTGTAGATGTGCCCTCGTCCATGTTGGTGGGTTGGGGCTCATTTCCGTCAAGGATGTTGTTTATATCTTTTTCTTCGTCACTCATTGGTGCTGAATTTTATGTTTTCAAGGTCGATGGAGGGGCTCTTTCGTGTGCTTTATAAGCTGCTCAATAGTTGATTTTGCTTTTTTTATACATCAAAACGAACAAGCCTGTGCAAAAATACAAATTAAATCGAAAAAAATCACTTACTTTGCAGTTTAATTTGAGTAGTCACTATGTGACCGCTCGCAATATATAGGATAAAATTTAAGTAAGAAAGAAATATGGCACAAGAAGACGTTTTCAAGAAACTCGTATCGCATTGTAAAGAGTACGGATTTGTATTCCCCTCAAGTGAAATATATGATGGCTTGGCAGCTGTGTATGACTACGGTCAAATGGGTGTTGAGTTGAAAAACAATATCAAACGTTACTGGTGGGATAGCATGACATTGCTCAACGACAACATCGTGGGTATTGACTCGGCTGTTTTTATGCACCCCACAATCTGGAAGGCATCGGGTCACGTTGATGCTTTCAACGATCCTCTTATCGACAACCGCGACTCTAAGAAGCGCTATCGCGCCGATGTACTCATTGAAGATTGCATCGCCAAGTATGAAGAGAAAATGGACAAAGAGGTTGAGAAGGCTCGCAAACGTTTTGGCGACAACTTCGACGAGAAGATGTTCCGCGAGACCAATCCTCGTGTGCTTGAGAATGCCGCTAAGCGCGATGCATTGCAAGCTCGCTTTGCCAACGCAATGGCCGACATGAACCTCGAAGAGTTGCGTCAAATTATCATCGACCAAGAGATTGTGTGCCCCATCAGTGGTACTAAGAACTGGACCGATGTGCGCCAATTTAACTTGATGTTCTCTACCGACATGGGTTCTACAGCCGATGGTGCCATGAAGGTATACCTCCGCCCTGAGACTGCTCAAGGTATCTTTGTGAACTTCCTCAATGTACAAAAGACCGGCCGCATGCGCATCCCCTTCGGTATTGCACAAATCGGTAAGGCTTTCCGCAATGAGATTGTAGCACGTCAATTTATCTTCCGTATGCGTGAGTTTGAGCAAATGGAGATGCAATTCTTTGTGCGTCCCGGCGAGGAGATGAATTGGTTCAACCATTGGAAGGAGTTCCGCCTCCGTTGGCACAAGGCTCTTGGCTTGGGCGACCACAAGTATCGCTACCACGATCATGAGAAGTTGGCTCACTATGCCAATGCTGCTACTGATATCGAGTTTGAGATGCCTTTCGGCTTCAAGGAAGTAGAGGGTATACACTCTCGTACCGACTTTGACTTGAGTCAACACGAGAAGTTCTCAGGCAAGAAAATACAATACTTCGACCCCGAGTTGAAAGAGTCATACACTCCCTATGTTATCGAGACATCTATCGGTGTAGACCGCATGTTCCTCAGCGTATTGGCTGCTGCTTACAAAGAGGAGCAACTCGAAAATGGCGAGGTGCGTGTTGTATTGCAACTCCCTGCGGCACTTGCTCCTGTTAAGGTTGCTGTGATGCCTCTTGTGCGCAAAGATGGTCTGCCCGAAAAGGCCAACGAGATTATCAACCGTCTCAAGTTCGACTATCGTTGCCAATACGATGAGAAAGACTCTATCGGTAAGCGTTATCGTCGTCAAGATGCTATTGGTACTCCTTTCTGTGTTACAGTAGACCACCAAACACTTGAGGACAATACTGTGACCTTGCGCGAGCGCGATAGCATGGAGCAACACCGTGTGTCGATAGACGAGTTGCACGCTCTCATTGGCGACAAGGTGAGCTTCCGTAGCTTGTTGCAAAAGATTGTTGAGTAATACAAATATCAAAGAGATGAAAAAACTGATAGTATCATTGGTTGCGATAGTGGCGTTTGCCATGTCGCTCACATCGTGCAGCTACAATAGCATGGTAGAGGCCGATGAGAATGTAAAGGCTCAGTGGGCCAAGGTTGAGAACCAATACCAACGCCGTGCCGATCTTATTCCCAACTTGGTGAGCACCGTAAAGGGCTATGCCGAGCATGAGGCTGGTACACTTGAGGCTGTGGTTGAGGCACGTGCCAAGGCTACCCAGGTTACTATCG
Organism: Bacteroidaceae bacterium; assembly: GCA_017555825.1. Classification (GTDB taxonomy): domain Bacteria; phylum Bacteroidota; class Bacteroidia; order Bacteroidales; family Barnesiellaceae_A; genus Barnesiella_A. The sequence goes on from JAFZFQ010000008.1 coordinate 9,451, forward strand.
ATGCCGAGAATCTTACCGAGGAGAATATAAAAGCCTACCAAGAGGCACAAGGCGAGTTGAGTCAAGCACTCGGTAAGTTGCTGGCCGTAACTGAGAATTATCCCGACCTCAAAGCCAACGAGAACTTCCGCGACTTGCAAGCACAACTCGAAGGTACCGAAAATCGTATCGCAACCGAGCGCGGTCGCTATAGCGAGATGGTGGCCGGCTACAATGCCATGATACGCAAGTTTCCGGCTGTCATAACAGCACGTATCTTTGGTTTCGATGCCAAGCCTCAGTTTGCTGCCGAGACAGGTGCCGAGAAAGCGCCCGTTGTTGAGTTTTGATTAACATTATAATTAATGTGACGATGAAGAAATTTTTGCTGTGGGCTACGCTCTTCCTCTTGCTCCCCTCCATTTTTGTAGCATGTGAGGATACTTCTAAAAAAGATGAAGATGAAGCCAAAAACTATTGGGAAGAGTATGCAACTTGGCGCAACGATAATATAGCCTTCTTTGAGGCGAAATATGCCGAGGTAGACTCTGCCGGAGAGCTTGTTTACGACCGTGTTACACCCTCGTGGGATGCCGGCTCTACTATACTCATGCGCTGGTATAATGATCGTACGCTCACGCAAAACGCCAAGCAACCCAAGTCTACCAGCTATATCGATGTTATCTATAAGGGTACAACCTACAAGGGTGATGTCTTTGATGACTCGTACGACAATACTGCCCATGGCGATAGCATCTATCGCTCGAAGCTGTCGGACAACATCAAGGGTTGGGTAATAGCCTTTACCAATATGCACGAGGGCGACCATTGCGAGATTATCATACCTCACACATGTGCCTATGGCGATGCCTATAAATCGGAATTGTTGTTGCCCTATTCGACACTTGTATTCGATGTGCAATTGCGCGGCATTCCCGGCTTGGAAAAACCGGTCAACGGCAAGAAACAAGAGTAAATAAGAAACATATTTATACCCAAATGCCGACCAAAATTTTGGCCGGCATTGTTTTTTTAATAGACACATCGACGGCGCGCAATTTCATTGCGTCCGTCGATGTGGAGATATTTTTTCAAGACACAAGAACATAAGAACATATTTTTGTGGGTGAAAATTCTTCTATAACTTTTGTGTTTCTGTCTAAATATCCACCCTTTTGCGTAGTTCCTACGATTTGATATTGTGTTGTGATATTTGATGTGCGTATCTTACGCCTATTTATACACATACCTACATTTTTTTCATAATCGTTCGTTTTTTATTATTTATTTCATAACTTTGTAGTCCAATGCTGCGACGGATTGTAGCGACAGTCCCTGCATTGTGCTTTATTTAATTAGGTGTTATTGATATTATCTTCAATTCTCAAACTTCGCAACTTTGAAACGACATGAAGATGATAGACGATAGCACCTACGCCGTAGCCGTATACTGCTATCTCGGTGATAGCTCTATATAGCCTTGCGGTGTGGGGCTGTTGTCTTATCTATGTCGTAGGTGGCGAAGACCTGAGAATTGGATAAGACGGTGCAATCTCCACACCTTTTTTATATCTTGTAGTGAGCAAAATGGGGCGAAACAAGCATTTTATACATAGTCCAAGTTGGGAGATTGAGAGGACACAAGAAACTTTGCAAAAATTATTCACTTTAATACCTAACACAAATGAAAACGAATTTATTAAAATCACTGCTAGCAATAGTAAGCCTATTGTACAGTATTGGGGGCTATGCACACGACTTTGAGGTGGATGGAATTTATTATCAAATTACTGCCGAAAATGAAGTTGACGTAACTTACTATGGTGATGATATGTTTAACGTACCAGATGAGTTTAAATATACCGGCTCGGTGGTAATACCCGAAACTATTGTTTACAATGGTAATACCTACAAAGTAACTTCAATAGTTTCTTCGGCCTTTTATTATTGTTCTGGTCTGACATCGATTGACATTCACGATACAGTCTCCATAGGTCAGGGTGCTTTCTATCGCTGTACCTCCTTGACCACTGTTAATATTCCGGCTTGTGTTACTTCTTTAGATTATGCAACTTTCTATGGTTGTTCTGCTTTGACAAGGATTGATGTTGCTCCTACAACTCCTCCTGTAATAGGTAATTATGTGTTTTTTAATGTTGATAAATCTATTCCGGTGTATGTTCCTGAGGGCTGTGGCGAGGCCTACCGCTCGGCAAGTGGCTGGAGTGACTTTACTCAAATAATCGAATTTACTCCCGAAATCACTCCTACATGGAGCATCGAAGAGGGTGCCGAGCTCAAAGGCTTCACAAGTGTAGACGTAACATTCAGCGGTGTTGACAAAGTTAAGTCAACTAGCATGTATCCCTACTTTTTCTGGGAGAAGAACGCAGAAGGTCAATGGCAACAAGTAGAGAACGGTTGTGCGGCCGGTGTAATGGATGCTTCGGTAACCAACAACGTGTTGACACTCGCAGTAGACCTCTCTTGCTACAGCGACGACTATGTATCACCCTTCTCTCGCAGTGGTGAGTATCGCATCATTATCCCCGCTGGTGGTATCTACTTCAACGGCGATAAGACCAACAAGAACACTGAAGAGTATGTATTGAACTTCGCGATCAAGGGCGAACCTCAACCCGCGGAAATCGATGCTGCTTTCACAGCCAACCCCGCTAACAACAGCACTATCAACGAACTTGGTAATGTAGTTCTTACATTCACTGAATACACTTCTATCGAGGTAGCTGAGCTTGACATGGCTATGGGTACTAACATTCCTATGGTATACATGGTTGATGACTTGACAGGTATGACAATGCCTGCCGGTTACATCTTCTTCCGTGCCGGTGCTGCTGCTAACCAACTCGAACTCTATGTTGATCCCAGCTACAAC
>JAFZFQ010000009.1 GCA_017555825.1 Bacteroidaceae bacterium
GACACAGTCGCTTGCTTTATACACCTACAAGACGCACAACAATTGTGCAGATAGATATATACATTGAGATAGCTGGCCATGAGCAACCAAGCCATATAAGGCACAAACAGATAGGCAGCCAAGCGATTGACAGGATAGCTGAGCACAATATAAAGCAACACCATGATGTCGAGCAAGAGAATGTCGATAAAACCCAACAACGGATTGCGCAGCGTAAAGAAGGTGATGCACCACAAGAAGTTGAGCAGCAATTGTACAACAAACACCGTCAAGACCAGCCGTCGCGTCACATGCCCCGACCCCTGCACAAGTCCGGCCGAAATACCCATGAGCAAGTAGAGAATACTCCACACTATCGGAAACACAATATTGGGCGGTGTGAGAGGCGAACGCCTCAACAACGGATACCACATCGTGAGCGAATCATTCTGCATGTACGATGCCACAAGCCCAACGGCAAAACAGACTATCACCCACATCGGAATAGCAACAACAGTACGCATAAGCCTAAGGTTTTTTATATTCTAACACCCGACACAGCACATTTGTTGCGAGAAAAACACCCCCAACTATAACATCTACCCAAAACAAAAAAGGAAACCTCGGCAATGAGATTTCCTTTTTTGTACCCCTAGATATTCTCACATCGAACCGATTTTTAGAAGATTTGGAAAAGCTATGGCAACTGCGCTATTACATTCCCGACCCTACTAAAATTGAGTTTAATACTCCTTTTTCACAAGAATAAATCACGTTTTCACAAGGATATTATCTCTGCATATAAGCCATACGGCATATTATAACCTGTGTATGCGCACACGCTTGCCAACTTACTATATTAGTAGGTTTGCAAAACAGTTTTATCGATTTTTGCTAATAATATTTTTCTAAAAAACATCTACTAAATCTACTTTTCCTAATATTTATAAATAAAGAATATTATATGAGAGAATATCGAGAATTAAAAGATGCTACTAAACAGCGCATCAGCCAACGGCTAAAAGGTCGGACTAAAAGCGACAGCCACAAACAAGCTATCAGCGATAGCATGAAGGCATATTGGAGTACAGTGCCCAATATGCCGAAGTATAAAAATAATAAAATTCAAAACAAACTTAAAAATGAAAATTAGTATTGATAAATTAAAAGTATGTTACAAATTTACAGAACAATCGCCCATCCATTACCTAATGGAAAATCCTATTGAGGAATTTGAAATGCCATCTTGGTACTTTCATCTTGTTCGTACAGATGGCAAACATTTTGAACATATATATAGAATAATATATCTTGAACGTACTGCTAACAATAATCAAGAATACGATTATCAGTGTTTTGGCACACTGCGTTGGGGACTTCGTTCTGATAAAACAGGAGAAATGTCCGACTTCGTTTGGATAGAAATAGATAACAAACAACTTTACCTCAACTACAATTACAACACGAGCAATAGAGTTGTATATCTGGAACATATTGAAGATATGTTGGGACTACAATTCCACAACCTTACTCGTCTTGACCTTGCTATAGATGACACTCGTAACCTCTCCAAACGCCTAATTCGTGCCATTCGTGATGAAAACCTTATCCCCATTGTAAATGGCACAAAGGTAACAGATAGGAATAAACTCCTTGAAGATATACTCTATATTGGCGTTGGGTCCTGCCGTAGAATTAAAGAGTACAACCTCATCGTTCAGCAGAAGAATGGCGATTTGCGCCTCTCTGCATACAACAAGAAGCGAGAGATAGAAAGTAAGAGTGGCAAACAGTACATTACTGAAGCCAATGGCAACCCACAATATCTGTTTAGGCTGGAAGTACGAATAAATGGCGATGTACTGCGAGAGTATTTCGACAAAAATAGAATAGAGTATAATTCTATAATGTTTTGCGATGAGGCTTGGTTGTGTCGCTTGTTCCTTGCCTTTTCAAGTAGAGTTTTACGCTTCCAAACAGTCAAAGGCCGTCAATCGCTCGATGTTCTTGATATAGTAGCGTAGGGTATTAGTAAACCACCCTATGAATACATGGTGTTTTACTCTAATTAATTGATATAAAACATTATATAAAGCAATTTGCCTATGAATAAATTTATATAATTTTTTAGAGTAAAATATATTAATCCGTATCAAATTAAAAATGTATCAATATAACCTTAAATATGGTCGTATTGATACATTCTTTTTGTATGATTTTAATTTAAAAGATTATTATGAGTTTTAAAGCAATGATATTATTGTTGCATTACTTTTACTATATCTAACAACTGCTCATACGATGACACGGTATCGTATCGCACCTCGCTTGTTGAGGCGTCGTTGAAGAGTTTTTTAGCACACGCAATCTTAGCCTTCTCTACGCCTCTCAATTCCATAGAATCCAATGAACCCTTAGTCTCTGCAATAAAGAATATATGTTTTACAGTACCCTTATTGAAAGCAATAGCCCAATCGGGAGCATAGTTGCCCACAGGTGTAGGTATTTGGAATGAACGTGGAAGTTTTGCATATACACAAACTTCTGTTGCATCATCGAGTGCCGATGCAAACTTGCGCTCACCATCCGAGTCGCTGAACACATAGTCCATAATGTGCTTCTTCGCTGCGTATGCCTTGCTAAGAGACTGTGACGATTTCTCCTGTGTAAAGATTGTACTATCATAGCCACCCTCAATAAGGTTGTATGATATGTGGTCCACAATCATTGTTGCTTTCTGCTCCTTAATCAACTTAACCACATTACGGATAAACTCCTCAGGGTTATTTTGGAACATAGACAGCCTTGTGGGGCTCAACTTTTTAAGTATCTCAACAACTGTTTTGCGGGTCAAAGTTGCACCCTTGGCAATCTCACCCACAAGGTCGTATTTTACCGTTGAGGTTGATACCGTTCCTACTCGTTTTGAGGTTGAAGATGTACTACCGAACGTATCCACTCTATCTTGCTCACCTGTAACCACAACATAACGTAACTGATTCACTTCTAGTTCGGCATTAATGTGTAGAGCTGCTTTTTCAATCAACTCTTGGCTATTGTAATGAACTGTATAGGCGTACTTGTGGTTAATTTTCTTCCAAAGTGCTTGGAACTCAGCTTTGGCATAATTATCGTTCAATTTATTCTCCTTGATAACCGTTGCATTACCATCCTCAAACATATTGTCGATAGCCACAGATTCGTCATACAACGCACGAATCAACAACTGTATGCTATCAGCCATTGGCGCCAATTTACGAGACATCGGAGCAAGGTTTCCTTCAGCCAAATCGGTCTTAAACTGCTCTGTAACTTGTCCCTTGTCGTCGATATAGTCGTTCTCCCAAAGGTATGCACGGATAGAATTAGCCTCCTCCGCGGTGATAGGACGCTTGTCATCACCCACAAATACGAGTTTGCCAGTGAAGTATGCCTCATCTGCCTTTGTAGGACGGTCTCGAAGCACATCACGGGTCTCACGCTGCAAGTCGCCCACGAAGTCGCTATAACTCTCGTTTACGATTACAGTCAGTTTATTCAACTCGTGCACATTCTCGCCGAGAGTCTCAAAGTCCATACGATTACCATGTGCATCCACACATATACGCAAACCTCGACCCACCTCCTGACGCTTGGCTGTTGCTGAATTAGCGTGTCGGAGCGTACAAATTTGGAATACATTAGGGTTATCCCATCCCTCACGTAGGGCAGAGTGTGAGAAGATAAATCGTGTGGGCTCATCAAAACTCAACAGACGCTCCTTGTTCTTCAGGATAAGGTCGTAAGCCGAAGTGTCATCTGAAGTATCACGACCACGCTTCACCTCGCTATTCACAGAGCGACCTTTCTTGTCGATTGAGAAGTAACCATTGTGAACTTCGCTTGCACTGAAACGGCGTAGATATTGCTGATAATCAGAGTCGTAGACTGATAAATTTTCATTAAGAATATTGATGTATTCTTCTTCAAAAATCTTCCAAAAAACACCCTTCACAACCTCGCCATCTTCGCCATAACTCTTATACTTGCTCACCTCGTCGATAAAGAACAACGATAGAGTCTTGATACCTCGTGCAAACAATTCACGCTCCTTCTCGAAGTGTGAAACGATGGTCTCACGGATTTGCACACGCTGCATTGCCAACTCGTTGCTATCGCCGAATACCTCACCCTTGCGGAGTGTTATGCCATTAAGGAATGTAACAGTATCAGTATATGGATTGATTTCCGATATATCGAAGCCTTCGTATTGTTTAAGACCGCTGACACTATATAATTTATCTCCCTTACCAAATTTCATCGACTTACGATGTATGCCTGTGGCAGTCTTAACCTCAAGGTCAATCTTTACCATCGGAGGCTCGGTCTTCGATAGGATGATGCTGTCGATATAGAGATAACTCGATGTGCCCTTCAAGTTCTTAACTTCGAAGCCCTTAACCTGAATCTTCTTCACGAGTTTCTTGTTGTAGGCATCGAGTGCATCGAGTGCATATACAGTATTGTGCTTGGTCTTATGGGTAGCCGAGTAGTTAAGGATGAACAACGGCATAAAGCGTTTGAGAGCTGTCTGTGTGGCCTCGCCCTCCATCTTCTGAGGCTCATCCATAATGATAATTGGACGGTTCGCTGCAATCACATCGATAGGACGACGACTCGCAAAGTCATCACGCTTCGAGTAGATAATGCGAGCAGTCTTATCGCCACCTCTTCCTGTTGTGTTCTTTGACTCATTGAGCGACGCAGCAAATGCTTGAGTATTTATTATCATTACATTGATACCCGCATCGCTCGAAAAGTCATCGAGACTCTTCAAACGGCTACTGTCGTAGATAAACCAACGGGACTTCTTGCCATAGTGCTCCATAAAGTGGTCTTCGAGTATACGGAAACTCTTTCCTACACCTTCACGAATAGCAATGCTTGGCACTATAACAATAAACTTGTTCCATCCATAACGCTTGTTCAACTCGAACATCGTCTTGATGTAAACATAGGTTTTACCCGTACCCGTCTCCATCTCAATATCGAGGCTGCACGCACCGATACAAGGGGCAAGGCTACTCGATAGTTTAATATCACCAGCGGCTTGTGCCTTATGGATATTCTCAAGTAACTGCGACGATGTTAGTTGTACCTCGCTATTACGGTAACCCATTTCCAATTCGTCATCATAGAGAGTAGCAGCATGCTTGCCAAGGTCACGGCGATACGCAAGGCTATCCACTGAAGGTTGCCCAGAAAACACTTCTACGGTACGCTCTACCGCATCGGTCTGATATTGCTGTATCTTAAATTTGAATTTCATAGTCTATATTCTTTCGGGATGCATCCATACACATTCAGGAGCATCAAATGATGAATATCCAATCCAATGTTTTGCTTGTATTTCAATCTCTTCAATAGTCATATTAGCCCTTGGTTTGTAATTGACCATAATGGGCAAGGCCTTCACATCATCTATTAAAGTGAGATTGCTTTGACTCCCCAAATCCTTTCTTATCTTTTGTACAAAGTCTTCTATGCTACTTTTGTCTTTATTGGGAGACTGATACCATATAATGTAGTTGGTAACCGTAGGCTGCTTTTCAATATTTACTATCTCGTGCGTATAATCAAACAATAATTTGCTTGCACTTAACTTATAGTCTTTGCCCACTCGTTCTATTTGATAGAATTCAATACCCTTGTCCTTTAACCCATTAACAATAGCATTGCGTTCAGCCAAAGGCATATTTAACCCAAAGTATATTGCTCTAATGGCATCAAACGATATTTTCTTTACTCCACTTAAGCTGAATATTAGCCTGAATTCATTTTCGTATGCCCAAGCCAATGACTTTGTAGAGAAAGCCTTTTTAATCTTTACTTCAATTGAATCATCAGATGATATAGTTGGCTTGTTTTCTTGATATTCTACATCTATCCTGTAATCGATAATGGAGGTAATACAAGTGTCGAGTTTATCTAAATCATATTCAATACAAAATCCTTTATGTGAATTCGCATAATGTGCCCATAACAATTCATTACAAGGAAAATCCTCTCCTTCTTTCTGTTTGGACATCGAATAGACTCCTGCACTATAACTCTCTTGAAGAAGCGGTGTTACCCAATGCTCCTGTTCTTGAGATAAAGGCAAATCTACCGAGCCCTCAAATGGGTCGTTCAGGTCCTTCATCTTTGGAGCATACAATTCTCCCTTGATAAGAGAATCTGTATCTCTACGCTTTCCTGTCTCATTAGCAAGATTGGCTCTATATTTATATCCAACTCTCATTACAATATCCTCCTAACGGTTTCTGTTTTCTTTGCTATATGCGTTAAGGATAAATTACTCATTCGTCCCAAACAAGTCTGTTTCGGGTAGTATTACCCAATATCCACCTCTTGTAGCAGGACCACCTCGCCTAATTTTATTATTAATCTTTAGTTTGTCTATATGTTTCTGAATTGCATTCACAGATATACCTATTTTAGTACTTAGCTCTTTTCTTGTAATATGAGGATTCTTTTGTATCAATGAGAAAACTTGAACAGTGGTAGAATCTGAATTAGACAACCCATTAGACAACCCATTAGACAACCCATTAGACAACCCATTAGACAACCCATCAATTGCAGAATGATAATCTTTATTAAGTCTATAAGTAGTCCATCTTCCTTTGTTTTCAGGTATCAATAAATCTACATTGGTCAGCAATTTAAGAATCTTCGCTACCTCCAAAGAGTTTTTCTCCAAGATTGTTTGTAGGCGTTGGTTTGTGACACCTTTCTCTATATATGCAACAGACAATACTGTTAGATTCTCTTTTGTGATATTCTTTATACTATCCCCCAATAATTGCTGCATATATTCTGTCACCTCCTGAGGAAACATTGAAATCATCCAAAGCTTTAGATGCACTTCTTTTGTCTCTGAGTTTTCATCGAGGTCAGGTTTGCGCCACTGTTCTTGTTTACATACATCAAGTATGATTGGGAAGCCCGAACCAAGGTTTTCTCCAAATCCAATCATACGAAGCATATTTTGCATTCTTGGATTTCTTGCTTTTGAACTACCTCCTTCATAAATTTGTGATATGGGAAGCTTTAATGTTCCTGGGTTCCTGAAACAGAAGCATCCATTGTGCTTTTCAATTCTCAGCACACCTCCCGATAAAAAGAAATCTGCGTGGATTACACTATTGGTAAGTGCCTCACGAACAGCCTTATGCGCAGGAGTGTCATCATTACGCTGCACTCCTTCCAATTTGAAAGGACGCTTTAAATCAACTGTGAGCTTAACGAGAACCCTGCGGAAGAAATTGTAAAGGTTGTTTTCCCAAGTACCATCGTATGTTATACGGTCACTATATCGCATATCTCCAACAAGATTGGTCTTATCTATATAGTCCATCCTGAAGTTAGAGAATCGCTCACGAACGGGTAGTCCCTTGCCGAACATTAACAATCCTGCAAATGTAAGCCCCTCCTTACCAGTGATACGGTCTATTGAATAACCACCAAACTGTTTTAGAAACTCTTTGTCATCCAATTGGTTGAATGGATGGCCAATATTCCGATTGTCAAATTCATTTCTAAAACTTTTTAATGTCGTCACATCAATATCATCCATCGAATAGCCTTCAAGAATATTACCATCATTACCATCGTCATTGGCATCACGAATCATCGCCTTAACCTCACCCTCCTCGCAGTGGTAGTCGCCCTCGAAGTTGCGCTTAAATGTACCTTTGTACACATTGCCATTGATAAATACAGGCTTTATATTGTATGCCGCCTGTGGAACTTGGATAACAACAATACTGATATGCTCGTCATACTCTACGATTTGCACATTCTCGTCTTTGAGTATGCAAGCGTTTACTTTATCACTATTTATCGTATTCCAAAAGTCCTTGACTATGTTCTCAGGGTTATGAACGCCTAAAACACGGAAACGGTCATCCCAATTATCGGCTTGCAAGTCTTCCTCCACACCCAAGATAATTGTTCCCCCATTGGTATTTGCAAATGCCGAGTATGTCTCCCAAATAGATTTAGGGACACCTCTCTCTGCCTTCTTACACTCCAAATTGATATGCTCACCATATTTGAGCAACTCATCTATATATGTTTTATCCATAATCATTGCTTTGTACTATTGCTATCATTTAATTCTGCAAATTTCTTCTCATTGGCTTCTGCAAGAGCAGTATATTCTTTCTTAGTCTCCTCATCCTGATACTTTTCTGCTAATATTCGATAAGCCTTTGAACGATTACCATATGCACTAGTACTATTAGGGTTTAACTCTAATGCTTTATTAAAATCCTCTATTGCTTCACATATTTTATCTAATTGAGCATATAGACACCCTCTATTATTATATATATCTGTTTCTGAGAGTCCTAATTCTATCGCTTTATTATAATCAGCTATAGCTTTATCAACATCGTTGTTTATTCTATAAATTTCACCTCTCGCACTATATATTACTGCATTGTTAGGGTTTAGTTTTATGGCATTACTAAAATCTTCTAATGCTTTATCTATCATATTCATTCTCCTATTTAAAGAACCTCTATTAAAATAAAAATCACTATTGCTCGGATTTAATTTTATGGCTTCATTATAGTCATTCATTGCATTTTCATAATCGTTCTTAATTAGCCAGATATTCCCTCGATTATTGTATATATCAGCATCATTAGGATTCAATTCAAGAGCTCTATTATAGTCTTCCATTGCGCCATCTATGTCTCCTTGTTTTGATTTTAGATTTCCTCTATTACAAAAAGCGGCTTCTGTTGAGTTGTCTAATTCTATAACCTTCGAGTATAGCATGATTGCTTTATTGGGGTCTTTCTTATCTTCTGTTAAAGCTTCTGCAAATAATTTGCTTATAATTGCTCGTTTTGCTGCTCGTTTTGCATTTTCTTCGCTCTTTTCAATTTTTTGTTTTATAGAGGCAATTGTTTCTTTAAGTACTTTAACCTCCTCCAATGATTCTTTAGCTGAGGTAGAATCTGCCTTTGCTGATTCTGCATCTTTTTTAGCGGAGTCCATTTCTTCCTTTGTTGCATCAATCTGTTTCTGTAATGTATCTAACTTTTGTTGTTGTCTCTCATCATTTTTCTTGTTTAGATACAACGGTGCAGCAACGCCAAGTGCTGCAGCAATTACACCAATCACTATTGTTAATATGGTTAGCCATAATGCCATATTAGTATTCATCTCTGATACCTTTGTGCGCACATCTTCTCGATACAAGTCGATCTCCTTTTCCATCTCTTGTAGTTGTTTTTGGAGAGACTGATTATCCTCTTTCAATCGCAAAATCTGCTCATTAGTTGCAGATTCAAGAGTATCAATCCATAAGGAGACTCCTGTTGTATTATTTTGTGGCACAACAGCAATCTTTTGGCCGTATACTATGAATGAACATACGGTCATTATTACTATTAACAATATGTGTTTGGAATTCATACGCTTCTCTGTTATAAAATTCGTCTTACGGTCTCTTTGCTGTAAGCGTTGAAGATTTGGTCGAAGTTGTCGGCGACATTGTCGGTGGCGATGGAGCGGTCACACATCACGAAGTAGTATGGTTTCTCCTTCGCTATGGCGGTGATTACAGCCTCGTTGATATCCTTGTCGAAGCAAGCCATCAAATAGCCATCCTCCACCACAAATACCTTCTTGCCGTGTATCTCTCGTGTCTCAATCTTGCTCGATAGAGGCAAGTTGCATTCAGGTAATACTTGGAACAAAAGGTCTTCGGCGGTGCGTCCCTCACGGATGTTATCCACCAACGCATCAAACGCCAATGTGGTCTGTATAGGTGTTTCGGCAGGGGTGTAATATACATCCGCCATATTCGACTCATCGAGTTTCAATACACGGAATCCCACATCAAGTCGCTCGATGCCCTCCTTCGATGCGTTCTCTTCCTTAATCTTCTTTCCTGCACGGCGGATACGCTCCTTGCCAATCTCGCAGATATTCTTGTAACCTGCCTTGTAAGCCTCGCTCTTCTCGTCAGTCTTTTCGGGCAACTGCACCATAATAAAGCGGCGATTACCACCATCCTCGGCATTTAACTGCATTACAGCGTGTGCCGTAGTAGCAGAGCCAGAGAAGAAATCTAATACAATGGAATCTTCGTTTAGATTTGCGATAGTTGATAAATAACGAAGTAATCTTATCGGTTTCGGACCATCAAATACTCCGATATCATCAAAAAGTGCTTTCATTTCCTGCTTGCCTTCTTGATTATGTCCGCCTTCGGAATGAAGAATAATTGTATTTGGTCTTAATCCATCTTGAACCTCTGATAAAAATGTCTTCTTGCGAGGAGTTCCATTCCCGTCTGCTCCAAACCAAATACGACCGTCATTTTTCCATTTTGTAAAAGTCTCTTTATTACAGCACCAATATCTTCCACTTGGAGGAAGAACTTTGCGTCCGCTTGGCGTTTCTATTTCATAAACAAGGCTTTCTGACCCCGACTTTGCTGATAAGATAACAGATGTCCAAACTCCTCTTGGGTCATTATCGGGATTTGTATAACCACTTGGTATTTCTTCTCCTCTTGGCAAGAGTCCAATTTGCCATCCGTTATCAGATGCGTAAATATTAACTTTACAATAGCACAATATGTGGTCGTGCATTGTAGAAAAATATTTAGCATCATTTGCTCTTGAAAACTTCTTTTGCCATATTAGATTTGCTATAAAGTTTTGTTCTCCAAAAACTTCATCACACACATTGCGAAGGTTTCGCACCTCATTATCATCAATCGAGATAAAGATAACTCCATCGTCAGAAAGCAGGTCTTTGGCAACTTTAAGGCGTGGATAAATCATATTGAGCCAATCGGTATGGAAACGACCATTGCTCTCGGTATTCTGCACCATAGGGTCTGCCATACGGCGACCCTCCTCGTCAAACAGACCGCTCTGTGCCTCAAACTCCGCCTTGCCCTGTGCGAAGTCATCGTTATAGACAAAGTCGTTACCCGTGTTATATGGTGGGTCGATGTAAATCATCTTGACCTTACCCAAGTAGTTCTCACGGAGCAATTTCAGCACCTCCAAGTTATCACCTTCGATATAGAGATTCTCGGTATTGTCGAAATCCACACTCTCCTCACGGCAAGGACGCAGAGTCTTGTTCGTAGGGGCATTAGCCAAGCGGATAGCAGCACGCTTATCTGGCCAAGTGAATTGATAACGCTCCTCTGCACCCTCGACAACCTCGCACGCCAACTCCTGACGCAACTTGTCGAAGTCGATAGCACGCACCAACTTACCATCGGCATTGATGGTCTCGGTCAAGCAGTTCGGGAACATCTGCCCCAACAGTTCAACATTTCGCTCTGCCATATCTGTGGTTTGTAGTTTGAGTCTTTCCATATGTAGTTAGTTTTATTTTTCTTGTGTCTTAGCTGCATTGTCAAGAATTTCGATAATCTCTATATGCAACTTCATAATCTCTGTGTAATGCTCAACACCCTTGGGAATATCTAAATCCCTTAGTTTGCACACATATTTTGCAAGAGATTGTAACTCTTCTTGTTTGACATTTTGTATGTCTTGATGTAGGCGCTGATACCTCACTAATGTAACGTTTGGATTATTTTTGATTTTGTCAGATACAATAGCCACCACTTGAGCAAAAATACAAAAAAGTTTATTCGTCGTTATCCTTGATAACATTATGAAAGCATTCGATAATTCTTTTTCAACAAAATCAATCTCTTTTTGAAATTGTTCTTTCTCGTCTAGCATCTTTTTACGTTCTTTTTGAACTTCCTTTATCTGTCGTTCTGTTTCGTGTATTTTAACAAAACTGGCAATTTGAAAACCTACAATAATAGTTGCGCAAATACCTATAAATGTAGCAAGAACGCCATAAAATGCATCGGGGGATAAAACGCCATCATTTTTATAGTTTCCCCAAAAGGTTAATGCAATGCATATTATTGCAGTAGTAATACTTATAGTAACAATGATAATATCTCTTTTCTTCATATTATTTATAATTTACTTCTTAATTCCTTCAATTTCTCAGAAAGTTCCAACTTTTTATTTATTTGATTAGAAGGCCTTTTTCTTTGCCAACACTAATGGCAATGTATATTTAATTCTGCTTATGGTTTGGTTTTCTGTTTTACTTTCTACTCCACCACCTAAACTTAACAATGAAGCGACCTTCAAACTTGCACCTCCATTTCCTCCTTCACTTTCGGTAGCGGTAATTGCAACATCAAAATCAACCTCTATAACAAGTCTCGGGTAGCCCTCTTTATCTTTTATAAATCTTGTTGTGTGATTTCCAGTGCATGTAATCGGAACAAAAGATCCTAATTCTGATAGTTGTGAATCAGCCTCTGCTGCACCTTCAACAATTTGCACTAATGTTTGCTTGGTAAATTCTTTTAAGTCCATATATTATAATGTGTTATTTCATAAAAAGGGCTATAATTGCTACTATTAAAGCGAGCACCCATATTGCCGTGTTTATCCAATATTTTTTATCGTCCCATATAGAAGGATTCTTTAGCTTTGGGTTACTGTGTAAATAAGCTCGTCCTTGGGGGGTTAAACCTGCGACCGAAAAGTCATTAAAGCCTATAAGCGCATTTATGAGCTCTTCCATCTGAAGAAGGTTAATATCATCATAATCAGAAGCGTTCCCATCTCCATATGTATCATTCTTGATTGCTCGAAGAATTCTCTTGCAATTCTTATTAAGCTTTATTCTCTCCATATTATAGTTTCTCCTTTAATTCCTTAAGTTTCTCAAATAGTTCCAACTTCTTGCTCTGCTAATGAAGTTAGTGTCTCTACGCCTTCATCTATCAAGGTACCGCCTCCAAATTCGATTTTTATAACTATCGGTTATTTGGCTCTGATTTGTTCGGTAATTTGACTTTTTACATAACTCTCACTCTTTCTTGCAACTCTCTCATTTTCTGTAAAAGTGCATTAAACTCTAAAGATTCACCATAGATGAAGAATTGTCTCATATCGGCATAGTCATCTTTCCATGCCTCCATAGCCGATTCTGGTATCGTAAAGTTGATGGTTGAAGGGGAATGTAAATCATAATTCACATACTTCAAAGCATAGTAAGCCTTACGATGCTCAATAATGGTGTCATATAGTGTTCGATTTGACAACGCTTCTTTGCCATATTCCGTGTCCATCAGTTTTTCCAAATCATACAGATGTCGTGACATTCGGACACTTCGGGGTTTCTCTTTTTGGAACTCTTCCGCCAAAAGAAATAGCTTCTCAAGGAAAGTGCGAGTAGGAACTACTGTTCTTACAAGACTCTCGGCATCGGTATCTTCACCATCAAAACTTTCACCTATAAGGGAACGGATTGGCCGTAACTCCGTAGGCTCATCCATTGAGAGAGAACTGATTTCAATCTTTATACGTGGAGGTATATAATTTATTGTATCTTCGAGAATTGACGGGTAGTGTAATAGAATTACTGTAGGATCTTTGTCAGAATCTATCGGTAGCCATTCCCCTTTTTTATCTTGTACTTGAGATACATTCTCTATAGTGTAACCAGCTACTCCCATTTCTTTCAGGCGGGCATCTAATTGAGTAGAAAGGGTCTCATGAATATATGCTCGAGCCATTTTGCGTAATTTCTCACGCTGACTTTTGCTTGTCTTCTCAATACCAAAGAATGAATGACTGATTGCCAAGTCTATGTCTTCAGAAAAACGCTCTATAATATTAAAACCTTTTGAAAGGGATGTTCCGCCTTTGAATATCAAAGAATCACGGCAATCCGTTTGGAATAATGCCTTTAGCGTAACGGTTACCCACCAGTCCTTTTCTATAGCAACTTGATTGATGCCAGAATGTCTAACCTCTGTTTGCTGCAACATGGCTAGACGGTCCACCATATCATTATTTACCCATATTTTCCCCATAATCCATTTGTTTTTTAAGCAGTTAGCATTGGTTTTACAATTCGTTTCATCCATGCAGGCATCATATCAACATCTTTGATTAAAGTCTCCTTGTCGGGTTCTTTCGATACCAACTGTTGTATTATATTTAGCTCTTCTACTCCTACATTTTCTCTTTTCAGAGCCTTAAGTGCTTGAACAAGTAGGGATATAAGGCGAGTCCCATAACAGAAATTCTTGGGAACACCTCTTTTTAATACTACTTTTCTATTGGATAACTTTACAGTTCTTTCGCTTCCAGTAGTAAGGTATGTATAGTTCATAGGCACTTGAGTAGAAAGGCCTAACGCATTCAGAGCAGTTATGCCAGAAGGTAACACCTCGGCATTATCTCGAACAGCAATTGCTTGTACCACCTTCTCGACGGAAGGAAGTACAACACCGAATCGGCTTTTTCTTGGCTTGGTATATATTCCTTGTGCAATTTTAACAAGCATACCTTCATTAGTCAATTCCGATAAAATGCTTCCTACAAATTCCGTGTGATATTCAGGAAAATCTGAACGAAACAGGATGCAATCTTCGGGCATCGCTTCTATACGTTGCCTAAGGGTCAGACCATCTGTTGAATATTCATTAGCCATGCTACCTTTGAAATTTTGATGATTTTTCAAATGCGAATATACAAAAAGGATTCATACAGTTGATAAAAAATTGATATAAAAGTTGCAAGCAATCAAATATATATTCAATTGTGAACATTAATATTACTCAATCGATTTACACAGATTCTCAAGGTCTTCCTTAGTCCTGATTCTGTGTACTATACCTTTGTACTCCACAAATCCATTCAGTTCATCTTGAGGTTGATTATTATCGATAATTAGATCGGAAAAATTAACCCCTAATACTTCTGCTATCTGCTCCAGCTTCTGAATATTATTTGTTTCTATCAATAGGTTCACATTTTGCTTCTTTACCCCCATCATTTCTGCAAATTGGGTTTTGCTAATATTGCGTTCAGCTAACAGTTCTGCTATGCGTAATGTTATCATATTACCGTACAATTAAGTTACAAATACAAATATATGACAAAAAAAGACAAAACTCAGATTCTGTAATAAAATATTTTTACCAATGTAATAATTTTTTATGTAAAATACTTGCAACTGTCATATTTTTATATTACCTTTGTAATAACAAAAGAAAATAACTATGGTACAAAAGAGAAAATACGAGATTGGTTGCTCAGGTAGCGGTTGGGGCGTATGGGAGATTGCTACAGGTAAAAAGGTAAAGGGTTTTGGTCTGTGTCGAATCGCAGCCCTTGAGTATTGGTACGAGTTGGAGGGTTGGAAGAAGCCCACAAGATGGTATTAAGATTAAGTAATTAACAATTAAACAGATATAGATATGGAAACAATGGTAATAATAAACGGAATGACAGCACATCGTGCTAATGTGATTATGGCTCGTACGGGCAGCTCAGCATTTGGCGTAGTTAAGGCTCAGATGATTGACCTTCTCAAGGAGAAGTTGAAAAGTGGTGTGGCTCACTTCCTCTATAAGAAGCAGAGCACAGGTGAGATTCGTGAGGCTTGGGGTACTTGCTGCGGTCAGTTGATGAAGGCTACTCAGAACGGCAGAGGCTTGAGTGGAGACCAAGTAAACACCGTAAAGTATTGGGATTGTGAGAAGGGCGGTTATCGCTCATTAAGATATGAGAATTTAATCCAAGTGTGTTAATGCATATGGCAAAGGTTGTAATATACGCTCGTGTAAGCACACAAGGACAAGACTACGAGCGTCAGTTGGCAGAATTGCGTGAGTATGCTCGGAAGATGGAGTATGAGGTTGTGATGGAATTTTGCGAAAAGGCAAGTGGAGCAAAAACAGTAGCAGAACGCCAAGCTCTAACTAAGTTACTTTCTTTTGTTGAAAGCAACAAGGTGGATAAGGTACTAATCTATGAGTGCAGTAGATTGTCTCGGCGTGCAATAGATTTCCTTACTGTAATAGAAAATCTTACAGCAAAGAAAATCAGCGTGTATATACTCCAAAATGCGATTGAAACACTATTACCAAATGGACAACCCAACCCCATCGCTCAGCTTGTTATGGGTATTCTTGCACAGTTTAACAGTATGGAGCGTAGCCTCATCAGAAGTCGCATGGAAAGCGGTTATAATCATTATAGAGCGATTGGTGGCAAGGTTGGTCGTAAAGAGGGCTATCGTAAGAGTGATGATGTCATGAGGACTCAATATGCTAAAGAAATACAGTTGTTAAAGAAGGGACTATCACTCCGTAACGTCTCGACAATTACTAAAACTAGTATAAATACATTAAGAAAAATTAAGAATTTTATTCAATAATTTGGTTTTCTTAAATTTTCTGTATATCTTTACCTCACAACGTCGTCAATGAAAAGGTGCTTTGCGCATCACATGATGTGTTAGTTTCATTGTCGAGAAAACAAAGCACTCTAAAATAAGCCACAGTGATGTGGCAGAGAAAATATATTATAAATGTTAAGCATAGAAGTATGCAAAAAAATTTTAGGAAATAACAATGATGATGAGGTGAAGATGATAAGGGATTTCCTATACCAAATGGCGATGCTTCAGATAGAGGCAGAAAAAAATAATGAAGATATTAACAAAGAAAACCATGAATGTGATAATTTATTGTCGAGTGAGCTCGGATGAGCAAGCCGATGGAACAAGCCTTGATTTTCAAGAAAGGGTATTGCGTGAGTATTGCGCGAGAAACAACTATAACGTTCTACACTGTTGCCGAGAGGATTTTTCGGCGAAACACCACGATTTTCGTCGTCCTCAAATGCAATGGTTGAGGGATTATTGCCGTAAGCATAAACGAGAGGTTGAAATGATACTATTTCTACGATGGGATAGGTTTAGTCGAAACACAGAGTTTGCCCATGTCTTCAAGCGTATCTTTCTAGACGAGATGGGTATTCTGTTTAATGCTGTAGAGAACCCAATCGACTTTGAGTCAACAGAGTGGAGTACTCTGTTCAATCTGTATGCAGGAATAGCTCAGACGGAGAACGCTAAAATCAGCCGTAGAACTCGTGATGGCATTCGGGAAACGCTACTCAAAGGCAAGTGTGCAAATAAAGCTCCGCGAGGTTATAAGAATGTCCGCACAAGCAAGCACGATACATCTGTAGAGATAGATGAGGCTGTTGCCCCGTTGGTAAGGCTTTTATTTAATGAAGTGGCAAAGGGTCTTGAGGCTCCCGATTACATTAGGAAGAAATATGCTTGCAAAAAAAATTACATCGCTAAAAGCAGCTATTTAAGAATGCTCAGAAATATATTCTACGTAGGTAAAATTCGTATACCAGCAAGTAAGAACCAACCTGAAATGATAGTAAATGGACAACACACGCCGCTAATAGATGAGGCTACATTCTATGCTGTACAGGATGTGCTAGATGGGAAGCGCAAAAAAAGTGTAAAAGTCAATAAGAATACAAACCCTGATTTGTTTCTTCGCAAATTCATTGTTTGCCCATGTTGTGGTCGTCCACTGACAGGTTCGTTTAGTAAGGGCAATGGTGGCAAATATGCTTACTATCATTGTTGTAATCAAAAACATGGTCGATTCAGAAGCACTGCCGCCAATGAATTATTTTACAAACATCTTTCTTGCCTAATACCACATGAGCGAATACTAAACTTGTACGGTGAAATTCTCAAAGATATAAAGAAAGATAATAATAAAGGTGTTCTGCAAGAAATATCCAAACTTGAAAAAGAGATGGAAAAATTACGATTGCGACTGAATAGAGTTGAAGACGACTATATGGATGGTGTTATAAATGCTGAACAATATAAGAATATGTATCAGAGAACAACAGATAATATGAGGGAAACAGAAAGTAAAATTGAACAGCTTAGATCCATTAATAAGACTAAGGTAGAAGCACAATTAAACTATTCTATCAACTTGATTAACAATATAGATAAGTTTATGGAGGCGGCTCCTGTTGAGGTTAAAATCAAACTAATTGGTTCGATTTTTTCAGAAAAAATTGAGTTCGACGGAAAAAATTATCGAACCAATAGCTACAACCAAGTACTCGACCTTATATATCAGCAAACCAAAGAGTTACAAGGGCATAAAAATAAAAAGTTGGACACTTCGTGTGAAGTGTCCAACTCAGTACCCGGAGCGGGACTTGAACCCGCACAACCGCAATGGTCAAAGGATTTTAAGTCCTTCGTGTCTACCATTCCACCATCCGGGCAGACCGTGAGCGAAAGACGGGACTCGAACCCGCGACCCTAACCTTGGCAAGGTTATGCTCTACCAACTGAGCTACTTTCGCAGTGCGATTTTCTATTTGCGACCGCAAAGATAGTGTGCTTTTTCGTGATAGCAAAATTTTTGACCGTTTTTTCGGCAGTACAACACTCGTAAAGCATTGTAAAGGATTGCCTACAAACAATATCGCCCGCGAGGATAACACTCGCGAGCGATAGGTTATGTGATAGCTACGCCAGATCAGTGGTCGTGTCGTATAGCGGCCTTGCGTCCACTACGATTTACCATGCGTGTAGGGCCGTGTATCTCTATCTCGCCACTTCCCACAACGTTGGCATTGAGGGTCTCGGTGCATCGACAGTCGATACTTCCCGACCCGGTTACAGTAGCATTGAGATACTCTACGCGAAACTCCTCAGCGTCAATATCACCACTTCCGGTTACAGTATATTCGGCCTTGTCGCATGTGCCGGTGAGCTCTATGTCGCCTGCGCCTGTTACGGTGGCTGTAAAGTTGAGGTTGTCGAGATATTTTACATCAATATCGCCACTACCACTCGCCACAGCACACGCCAGGTTGGGGGCCTCGATTATCACTTTCACACGCGACACGTCGGTGTTCTCTTTGCTACCAACGACAAGGGTGTTGCCCATATATGTGAGGTTTACATTTTCGATTTGCGCAGGGTCGCCTTGTATCATCACCTTTTGCACATCGCGTTGAGTAAATTCCACATCAAACGGAGCATTTGAGATAATATTCTCAAACGCGCCTATATTCTCAACATTTTGAGTCACATAGTTGCTATGCTTGTCGTCATCGGCCCATACTACTGCTGCCGAAAATACCACAGCCAAAAGGGTGGCAAAAAAAATCTTTGTTTTCATTTTCTGTTCTGTTGTTAGTGTTTATAATTCTATGCACACATTGAACAATCTCACGCTTGCAAAATGTTTGCGATACAAATATATTCAAACATTTTGTCAAAATACAAGAACCAACGCCAACTTATAACATATTTTATCTAAAATTATGCAACAAATTATCTATCACCCCAGAAAATCTCCGGCGTATTGGTAGTATGATTGATATAACGAGCAAGCACAAAAAAGTAGTCGGACAGGCGGTTGACATATCGTTGCACATGGTCGGCTACAGGATGCAACTCGGCAAGGGCACAGATACAACGCTCGGCACGGCGACACACAGTGCGACACACGTGGGCTTGTGCAGCAGCAACAGCACCACCGGGTAGCACAAACTTGCACAACGGGGGTACTTGGCTATCGAGATAGTCAATGCGTTGTTCTACACAAGTTATCTCCTCCTCTTTGAGGCGACTTGCCTCGTGCAAGGTCGTTGTTTCGAGGTCGGTAGCCAACGCCGAGCCCACAATAAAGAGTGTATCTTGTATGCGACGCAACAACGCCACATCGTCGCCGGCGGGCATCATAGCCACCAATAGGCCTATGTGCGAGTTCAACTCATCGGTAGTACCGTAGGCTTCGAGGCGCATATCGGTTTTAGACACACGCTTGCCACCTACCAACGAGGTAGTACCCTTGTCTCCAGTGGCTGTATAAAGGTTACTTTTCTTCATGATTCATATTTTTAATGCAGGAAACAAGCGACTCAACATACGACAGCAGTGCTCTCCATCGTCGGCAACTTGATACATGCCCACCTCAAGGGGCGAAGCAAATCGCTCGGCATAGCAACGTTCAAACTGGGCCAACAATGGGTTGAAAAATCCGCCCTTATTGCACACAATGATAGGAGCTTGTATATATCCCAACTTGCGACTCACATAGGCGTCGAGAAACTCGTCGATAGTGCCCGAACCTCCGGGCAGCACCACCACGGCGTCGCTCTCGGCAAGCAATAGGCGCTTGCGCTCGTGCATATCGACTGTTACGGTCACCTTATCGGCACACTCACTTGCCATGTTTTTCGACGCAAAGCGCTCGGGTATGATACCGTGCACCTTGCCACCTGTTTGCTTTGTGGTGCTTGCTACTACCTCCATCATGCCACGCGCCGAGCCGCCATAGACCAACGTGCAGTTATGATTGCCTATCCATGAGGCCACCACACGTGCATCGTCGTAGTAGTGCTGGTCGAGTTGGCTCGATGAGGAGCAAAATACTGTTATCTTTTTCATTGAATATAACTATTAAGCATTTGCCTTGGTCTTGAATGCCAAAGCATAAAGACGCATCTGTTTTACCATCGCCACCAAGCCATTGGAGCGAGTAGGCGACAAGTGCTCTGTAAGACCTATCTCCTCGATAAAGTGAAGATCGGCATCGAGTATTTCATCGGGGGTATGGCCCGACATCACACGCACAAGCAACGATACTATACCCTTCACGATAATAGCATCACTCTCGGCCTTATAGGTAATAATACCATCGGCATAGTCGGCATGCAGCCACACACGGCTCTGACAACCCTCAATGAGGTTTTGGTCGGTCTTGTACACCTCATCGAGAGCAGGCAACGCATTGCCCATATCTATGAGTAGTTGATACTTGTCCATCCAATCGTCAAATATCGAAAACTCGTCAATAATCTCTTCTTGAATTTGTTCTATTGTCATAATATGTTCGATTTATTATTTTTCTTCATATACCACAGTCAAAACCGTCTCGCCCACAGCACCCAGCATGTAGGCATCTATATGCTCCATTGTATCGTCAATAGTGTGCCATTGATCGAAAAATCCGGTTTCGGAATGGGGGTGCATCTGTATAATATCAATAGAGGGGATACCGGCTTTGTTCATATACAGATGATCGTCGGTAATAGCGCCACCCATCGTGTTGACAAACACCGACGAGTGACCCAAGCGCTCGGCACAGCTCCACACCTTATTGATTATGTGCGAGGCATAATGCTGCGAGAAATACTCGCGATAGAAGCACATACCGGGAGCTCCCACCATATCTAACAAAATACCATAACGAGCTTTATAACCAGGCTTGTGCATGTGCATAGCCCAATATTGAGAGCCAAGCGCCCAAGTATCGGAATTGTCGCCATCGACCCACTCGGGTGCACCATAGTCTTCGACATCAAATAGTATAATATCGACACCTACCGAAGGTGGCACAGCACCTATGTGACGCGCCATTTCGAGGAGTACACCCACGCCACTTGCGCCATCGTTGGCTCCTGCTATCGGACGACGATGATTTTCGGGGTTAGGGTCATGATCGGCATAGGGTCGCGAGTCCCAATGCGCCGCCAACAATATGCGATTGGTGTTTTCGGGTGCAAATTGTGCTATGATATTATACATGGGTAACTTCTTGCCATCGTAGGCCTCAACAGTAGCCTCCTGCACCATCATATCGGCACCGTGTCGGCGCATCTCATCGGCAAGCCATTGAGCTGTGCGCTTATGGATATCGGTTCCCGGCACTCTATATCCCATAGCAACTTGTTGCGCCACATAGTTATAGGCACTATCGGCATTGAATGTCGGTACAGAGATAGATGCATCGGATGTGCCGAGGTCGGACACTCTCTTTGCAGTCCCACTACAGCCACACAATGCTACCATCAATATAGCAAGGAAACAGATGTGTTTAAGATACTTTTTCATATGCTACAAAGATAATGAAAGGCGAGAGAAGATAAAACAAACTTATTTGATTTTTTATCTCCAATCGCATCCTATCTTCTACACATAATACTTTATCAGAATGTCAGCATAGTACCTTGAGGTGTCACCGACAGCGTAGCCATAGCACCCTCAATCATGGGGTGATTGTCGGTAACATGACCTACCGGGAAGCCAAAAGCAACAGGATAGTTATACGGAGCTACGCGCGCAGCTATCATTTCATACATCGTAGCACACATACCGGGGTCTTCCTTGAAGTCGGTAAACTGCCCAACCACAAGGCCGGCCAATCGGGGCAATACACCCGCCAACTCCAAGTTATAGAGCATGCGCTCTATCTTGTAGGTGCGCTCGCCAATATCTTCTATAAAGAGTATAGTATTCTCTTGAAAGAGGTCGTAGGGCGTGCGTATCAATCCACACAACACAGCCATATTGCCACCTACCACACGCGCACTCACCTCGCCACAACGGTCGAAAGGATGTGCATCGGCATGGTATTGGGGCTTTGCACCCGACAAGATAGCACGCAGATATTGTGTCGATGATTGCATTTCGGGCTCTATTGTAAGATGCTTACACATAGGTGCATGCAACGACGCCACACCGGCATTTACCCATGCAGCATGCAGTGCCGATATGTCGCTGAAACCTATTATCCACTTGGCATTGTCGCGTATCTCTTGCGGGGCTATACCCTCCAACAAATGCACAGCACCATATCCTCCACGAGCACACATAATAGCTTTCACCTCGGGATTGAGCAATGCCTCGCGTAGGTCGGATAGTCGCTCTTCGGGTGTTCCGGCAAAATTGCCATGCGCACCGTAGGCATGCGCACCCACGATTACGCGATAGCCCCACGATTCAAGACGGCTCACAGCCCCCTTGATATACTCGGGCTGCACCTTGCTCGATGGCGAAACTATTGCAATCGTATCGCCTGGCTGTAACTGTTGTGGTATGATCATGATGCGATAGAGTATGTTTTTAGTATTCGAGATAGATATTATCGACCAGCAAAGTTGTACCCTCGGCACCGACAAAAGCCGTACCACAACCCGACGATGCCATGACGAGCATGTGTGTCACCTCCTCATCGGGCGCACCCCAACCTATCTCCTGTACGGGCACAATCTTACCCTTGCTATTCATGCACGAGTAGCTACGCTTGCCATTGAGCAAGTCCATATAGGGGCGGAAGTAGGGTTGCTTGGTTATATCACCATAGTTCACATCTATAGTATAGCCATTGACCCAGCCGTTGGTCGATTGTGTAAATCGCTCACGACCTGTGCCTACGCGATGGGCATACACATTGCCCTTCTCGTCCTCCCAGCGATGTTGCAAGAGAATATACACCTCGGCACTATCGGGGCCTTGTACTACCTTCTTAGGGCTGAGTCCGGTAGAGTAGATGCGATTGCCACTCTGCGACATCTTCAAGTTATAGTCAAAGACCAACTTCTTGGGACGCTTGGTAAAGGGTATACCCATAGTCATCTTGCTATAGGGATTGTTGGCCGAGCGTATAGGCTCGTAGAGCTCGCCCAGGTAGATTGTACCACTCACGAGCACTTCAATATCTACCATACCCAGCACACGCACAACTTCGAGTTTCGAGTCGAGTCGGGCACACTTACCACCACCCTCGCGCTGTTCGGGAACAGCCGTACAACTCACTTTTTTAATACCCACCACATTGGCATAGGCATTGGACGTAGCCCAAGGCGAGCCTCCCATATTGCGATACTCAATAGCACCATTGATTACCGTATCGGGAGCAATAGCATAGAGTGTGCGAGGATTGCCACCCAATATAGGCGACTCGGTGATATTACGTGTCACCCATTGTTCAAAGTCGGCATAAGGGATGAGCTCACGATGCTGTCCGTTCGACACAAACGAGACAATAAGCATCAGTAATGAAATGAAAAATGTGTTTAGTTTCATCTAAATATTGTTGCAAGTTGGTTCAAAAATAAGTGTGTGCGAATTTACACATTTTTTGCCAATATGTGCCATGCAACACTCTTTATTTACACGTTACCGAACAAAGTGCATAAAGATACCCGTTTTGCGCCCCGTCTCCGGCTAACGCCCAAGATAGGACGCCCAAGATAGGACGCGGCTCAGAAGAAAAAATAAGCAAACTTATTTTGTTCTCCTTTCGCCTTTCACTATCTTTGCCAAGTAAACCAAAGCAAACACGTATGTCTTTAATCAACCTCAGTGGTATGGGAGTAGCCCTCATTACTCCTTTCAAAGAAGATGAGAGCATCGATTTTGATGCCCTTGCGCGATTGTTGGAGTATCAAATACAAAATGGCACCGACTACCTTGTCGTGCTGGGTACTACCGGCGAGACACCTTCACTCACTGAAGCCGAGAAAAGACAAATACAACGTTTCGTCGTCGAACGCACTCGCGGACGCATCCCCTTGGTGCTGGGTGTAGGTAGCAACAATACCCGCACTGTGGTCGATCACTTGCTCAACGAAGACTTAAGTGGTTTTGATGCTATCCTCTCGGTTGTACCCTACTATAATAAGCCGTCGCAAGAGGGTATATATCAACACTATGCAACTATAGCCAAAGCTTCACCACTGCCCATTATACTCTACAACGTACCGGGTCGTACAGGTGTGAACATGACTGCCGAGACTACCTTGCGACTTGCTCGCGACTTCAACAACATCATTGCTATTAAAGAGGCGTCGGGCAATATCTCGCAAATGGACGACATTATCAAGAACAAGCCTCACGACTTCATGGTCATTTCGGGCGATGATGGTGTTACTTTCCCCCTCATCACATTGGGTGCCGTGGGTGTTATTTCGGTTATTGGCAATGCGTTTCCCAAGGAGTTTAGTCGTATGGTGCGCTTGGCCCTCAACGGCAACTACAACCAAGCTCTCACTATCCATCACCGATTTACTGAGCTTTTCAGCCTACTCTTTGTCGACGGCAACCCGGCCGGTGTCAAGTGCCTGCTCAACCTCATGGGCATGATAGAAAACAAATTGCGCTTGCCTCTTGTCCCTACTCGCATCACTACATACGAGAAGATACAAGATGTACTCGAAAAACTGCGCAATATTGTGTAGTCGATAGAGGGCAAAACCCCACTTGATAGAACAAGACTCACACACGGCGCAATAAAGCACTGATATACTGCACACTATAACTATCAAGAAATCACTTTTGATAGATTATAAAAGGTGCAAAATAGCCCCATTTTCGTAGCTCTATACTACATTTGCCACAAACCACAATCTCAAAAAACAAATGACTATGGATGCTAAAAGAATTATTGATTGGTTGCTATCGAGCAACATTATTCGTATTCGTTTCTTCAACTTCAAACTGTGGGGCAACTTGCGCCGGGGCATATATTGGGAATTTACAGCCGAGGATATAGCCACTTTCATGCAAGAGATTTTGAAAATCTCTACACCCACCGTTCCTCTCAACGACACAGCCACCCCTCAACCTGCAAGAGAGCTGTTCAAGACAGGAAGTAATTATGCTATTCTCGCACGCCTTTGCGAGCAATACTATGTATACGAGGGTAGCGACAAGTTGCAGAAAAAAATCATTGCCGAGGTAAAAGATATAATAGAGGAGCTACGCAATGACAGCGAGGCGCAAGCCGAGTTTGAAAGAGTACTCGATTTACAACAAAACAACGTCATGCAGTGCTTCAGAGCCGAGCACCCCACGCTCAAAGAGAAAGACTATCGCCTATACTCCTACCTCGCAGCCGGACTTTCGGCCACAACCATTGCAGTACTGCTGGGCAAGGATAAGTCGGTGGTATACAACCGCATATCGCGCCTCAAGAAAGTTATTAAGTAAGAAAGAAATCGTGCCGTGCCAATGGTATCAATACGCCTCAACGTGTAGGTCTTCGGCACGGCATATCTCGGTCGACACCTCTCCAATCCGACCACATTGCTGATTGACCCCGGTATATACCCGCACAAAGTCGACACACGGTAGATGTACGCGACTGCCATTACCATCTACGGCCCAATCGATATCAAAACCATTCTGCGCAACAGAGGCTGTATTGGGATGATTGTCGGCATAACCCCAGCTATAGGAAGAGAGTATATAATAAGAGCCATCGCCTTGCGCATCTACGCCGTTATTGGGTAGGCGCGTGCCCTTAAAGGTGAGAACATCGTCCGACAACCACTGCGGAAAATACTCTTGCGTGTGAAAAGCATTGCGCTCGATATAGCCCGCATTACCACTATTATCGCTCCAAGCTATGTAGGTTGTATCGGTCACACCACTATTGGGGCGAGGTGTAGCCTCATGACCTACAGGAGTGCGATGGTATGCTATCTCATAATTGTACACTGTGGCACTATTGCCATGCTCACTGCCGGCTAGTTCATACCACTCGTCGTCGGGCACACCGTTGCCATTGGCATCTATCGACACCATAACAATACCCGGCTCGGCACCACCTCCCGAGGTCATACTACTTGCATCGGATGAAGCGTATAGCGCATTGCCCAAAATTCTGAAATCGAGCGAATCTTGCATATTGACTATCGAGTGATCGAAACCGAAAGTTACATATCCGCCAAATCCGCCCAGCGACACTAATACATCATTCGTGCCGGCAATACACTCTTCAACCTTGGCACGCATACTCTCGGGGGTATCACCCTCTTCATAGCGAGGCATGTCGCCTACAAATTGTCCCGGCGCGGGGCAGTAATCATACACCCGTGTTATGTATGGGCTATAGGCCAATTCCTCCTCCCACACGGTTATAACCATTTCGTGCGTAAAGGGATTGGTATCATCTACAATATGCAACTTGAGGCTATAGACGCCGGGATGCGCACTTACAAACAGATAGTCGCGCGAGGTAGATACAACCGAGTCATTGCCTTGGCTATCGGGCATGCTCCACTCATAGTGTTGGCCTGTATACTCAGGATGCAGGCGCAATACTCGCATGCGTTCTATGGCATACGAATTTTTAAGTCCCGATGTAACCATCGGTATTTCGGGCTCACAGGCCGTAAGGCTCATTATAACTATTGCCAATGCAAAGAGAGACTGTTTCATGGTTCTTCCTTTCTTAAAAATACCATGTGTGCCGGTATATCGCCGGTGCGCATGCTCCATTGTTTCCTACCCTCACGGTCGTAGCAGTGCAGCGTACCACTCGACACATAATTCTTGGCATCGGTTACATATATGTCGCCGTTGGAAGGGTTCACAGCTATGCCATAGGGCTTATCTATCTTCTCGTCCGATCCATCGGTAATAAATCGGTCGGTGAGCAACTGCTTGGTACGCACATCTATAATACCGTAGGTGATAACATTTCGTTCGAGATAGTCGCTCCATGCCAAGCTATAGAAATAGAGCAAATCGCCACTGATACACATATCGGAACAAGGTATATCGAGGGTATCGGTCACTACCATATCGCGTGACGCGGGATCCTTGCGATCAAGTACAAAAAGTCGTGAAGGAATAGTAGCTTCATCGCCACGAGACGACACCCACAAGCGCCCATAGGCATCCTTGCGCACACGGTGCAAGTTGGGTGCAACGGTTATTTTCTGCACCTGCTTCATACTCTCTACATCTACTACCGAGAGGGTATTATCATAGTTGGGCTTGCGATAACCACCCGAATTGGCTATATAAATACGATCATCTACAAAAGCCAACTCTTCAGGTTGGTAGCCCACGGTGCACTTTCCGGTGATAGCCAACGAGGTCGTATCTACACGATACACTGCACCGGGTTGAGCATTGGGGTCGATTGACACGGGCCCTACATACGAGGTTACATAAGCGTCGCCATTGTGAAAATTGATATATCGACAATTGGCAATATCTATCTGCCCTATACGCACCAACGTGCGCACATCCATCACCTCTACTTTGTGCGAACTGTTGAGCACCACATACAACTTTCCACCATATATCTGCATGTCATTGCCCACATCGCCCAGCTCCTTGATAACATGGGGGTTGCGCTCGGCATACAGGTTACGCATATAGAATCCGTTTTCAAAGTCTACATAGTCGATAGTTGCCTTGTTACTGCCCATATTACCCTCGTTTAGCAAATACATGCCCACAGGATCGCTGTGCGGAGTAGCACCTATAGGCAATTGGTCGTATTGTGCAGGGGGTAATATCTCGTCAGAGCGACAAGACACACACAGCAACATCAACAGAGCGAGTATATACTGAAATGTTTTCATCTTCTATCGTTTTCTATATCTCTACAGTGATGCCCACACGGTAGTTGCGCTTGGGCATGGGGTAGTTGAGTATCACTTCATAGTCTTGGTCAAAGATATTATTCACCTCCAATGTAGCCTTGAGCACCACGTCTTTAAGGCGGAAAATTTTCACTAACGACACATCATTGGTATACCACGGTTGCGTGTAGTTATAGATTATATTCTCTTGCTGATTATAGCGCTCGCCTACATAGATAAAACTATAATTGAGCATCCACTCCTGCCAGCTCAACATCACGATAGCCGAGCCACTGTGCCACGGAATATAGGGTATCTGGTGGCCATAGTAGTTGTCGTTGGGGTCGGTAATATCTATTGCTTCTTGATAAGTATACTGCAACTTGGTAGTAAGCTCTATCCGGTATGGAAAGCGAAATACAGCCATAGCTTGTGCATCGATACCGCGTATATCTACCATACCAAGGTTGAGCATTGTCCACCTAAACTGCTGACCCTTGGGATAGGCTATTATCTTATCTTTTACTTTGTTATAATAGACATCGGCGCCAATGCGAAAGAATGAAAAAACATTGTCGTTGCGGTCGAGATCATACAACACACCCACATTGTGCTGCGTAGCCAACTCGGGCTTTAGATAGGCATTGCCCATGTCGGTATAGTAAAGGTCGTTGAAGGTGGGCATGCGATAGCTCTGCTTGTAGAATGCTCGCAACACCAAGTCGGCGCGTTCAAAGGGCTTGTATGAGAGAAATACCGCCGGAGTAACCTTAAACTTGTCGGGCACCTCGGCCTGCCCTCTATCCTCCTCATCTACTATCGTGGCAAGCGCCGATGCTTGTACCTTGAAACAATCGCCCAGCGCATAGGCCGATGCCAACGACACCCAATGCGTATTACGTTGCACATCACGATACTCCGATAGCTGATTCCACTGATAATCGTAGGCCAACGACACATCCCAATTGCGCACTATTGTATACTTATTGGCCCACGAAGCATATATCTCGCGTTGCTTGTATACGTTGTCAACGTGTATCAGCTTGTCATCGTTATTGACATAGTGGGTGTAATCAAAAGCATACTTGGCGTGCACCTTGGTACTGAGTTTGGGCGTAATATCATACTCGAACATGGCTTGTACAAACGAATTTCTATCCCACAATCGCTCGCCCCTATACCACACATTATTGACTATAGCTCCCGGTATACCTCTCTCTGAAGTATAATGATACATATAGGCTTTCCACTTACCACGGGGCATATAACCCTGCACGCCACCTTCGACGCGCACTGCATCTACATCGCCATTCTCACGCACAGCCGTTGTGTCATAAGCCATATCGCCCGCCGGTGTTACACGACGATAGCGAAACTCATACTTACCACTTGAGTTGATCCACTCGGCATTGACGGTAGCATATATATCTTCGGTAATCTTGTATTCGCACAATATAGAGGGATTGAGAAAATCGAACGAACCCACCTTCACACCGGCCTTCAGATTGGCCCTTTCGCCCTCCTTGAAGCGTGGACGACGGGTAGTAAGGTATATAGAACCGGCCGAACCAAACTCGCGGGCTGTCTGGAAGACGTCACTACGCTGGCCATTATAGAGCGAAATCTCCTCGATGTTTTCGAGCGAGAACTTACCCAAGTCTACCTGACCATTCTGCGCATTACCAAGCTGTATGCCATTGTAGTACACACCCGTCTGCTCACTGCCCATACCACGTATATTGACAGTCTTGATACCACCCACACCACCATAATCTTTGAGTTGCACACCCGAGAAGTAGCGCAAGGCATCGGCCACCGATAGGCTATTGAGACCCTCCAACTCCTTGCCGGCAAGTTTTTGCGAGGGTATCACTTCGGTAAAGCGATTGGCTGTAACAATCACCTCGTTGAGAGTATGTGTCATAATAGAGTCGAGGTAGGCTTCACTCTGTGCCAGCGATACATCGGGCATGGCACACAGCGCTACAAGCAATATAAGCAACCTCGTTATACAGGTCTTTTTCATCTTAGACTATTTACTTTATAAATTATAGCCAAGGTGACGCATAATAAGATGAGAGAAAATAGGTGAGCCCAATACTCAGATTCTTATCAATACGCAGTTTCCTCGAATGCTATTGAAAAATCACATATTGGCAGGTCTTCTGACTTACTCCAAGCACAAGTGCCTTCCCAACCACACAGGGGTCAGTGGCAACGATACTTATGCTATTGCACAGAGCTTACAGCAGCGGGACTGTTTGGGACTCTCACCCAATTCCCTTTTAATCGTGTTACCATGAATGGCTTACAATGAACCAATACGCGACAAAGATATATATTTTTTGGATATGGCCACCTATCAAAACAACATTAATTAAAGTAACGCTTCGTTGCGATTAAATAAATAAAATTATTGTACCTTTACACACTCATTCTTACAAACACTATTACACCATTCTCCTATGAAAAGAGGCTTAAAAATTACTATTATTATCGTATCGGTAATCGTTGTTTTATTGTTGCTTGTGTCGCTATTGGTATCGCCCATAGCCAAGTGGTATATAGAAAAAAACTGTAGAGACCTTGTAGGTCGTAAGATTACAATAGAAAATCTCGACATGAAGCTCCTACTCGGACGCGCCAAGGTAGACAACTTTGTACTTTATGAACCCAACGAAACCGACACCTTTGCCTCTATAGGTCACTTCGATGCCGACGTGAGCGTGTGGGGTATCTTGCGTAAGAATATAGTAGTAGACTATATCAAGATCGATGCACCTCAAGCAACGATACTGCGCGAAGGCGACAGCCTCAACTTCGACGATATTCTTGCCTTCTTTGCCAACAAATCGGTAGAGGCCGACTCGGTGAGCGTAGAGACCGCCACTGTCGATAGCACAGCCGTACAATCATCGCAAGAGAGCGGTTGGGGTATCATCATACGCAATATTGTACTCAACGATGGCAAGGTGCGATATGCCGATGATGTGCTCGATATAGATTGGATCATGCACCACATCAAACTCGACATCCCCGAAATCGACCTCTCGGGCAAAGGCGCACACCTGCAATTATACTTCGACTTTGCACGCGGTGGCAGCCTCGACCTTAAAGCCATGTATGAACAGTCGAGCATGGACTATGACCTTACTTGCCAAATTTCGGACTACCCGTTGGGCGTACTCATGCCCTTTATGAAAAACGCTGTAAACATAGGCGATGTAGATGGCACATTGGGTGTGACACTTCATGCACAAGGCAATATCGAGAACCTCATGGCATCGGATGTAGATGGTGTAGTACAAATAGACAGTGTGCATGTCAACGATATTGAGGGCAAGCAATTGGTACAACTCAATCATTTCAAGACCGATATAGAACGTATCAATATTGCCAACGACTACATAGTCAAGTTGCGCAATTTTGCCATCGATGGTGTGTCGGCTCGATATGAGATATATGCCAACGGAAGCAACAACTTTGCCTCGCTCTTTGCTACAAACGATACCGAGCAATCGACCCAAACACAAGAGAGCGAAGAGGCAACCCATACACCCGACAGTATAGCCAAAGAGTCACCCAAAATGGACATTACTGTCGAAAATATTGTAATGAGCAACAGCAACTTTACATACATAGATAATACACTACCCGAGCCCTTTGCATTGCGATTGAGCAAAATCCGATTCAAAACGCCCATGTTCTCTACCCAAGGAGTCAACGATATAGAATTGTTTGCCGTATTGCAAGAGACAGGAGCCTTGCGCGCCAAGTGGAACGGCAATATAGCTACTCAAAATCATGATCTCTCATTGACCCTCAACAACTTCAACCTCAAAGACATTTCGCCCTACTCGTTGTCGTTCTTTGGTTATCCCATCACCGATGGCAAGTTGTCGTTCAGAGGACAAAACATTATCAACAACAGCCAACTCAAAGGCACAAATAAACTCTCTCTCTATAACCCCACAGTGGGCAACAAGCGCACCGACATAGATGCGCAATATGGCATTGTGCCCTTGAAACTTGCCATGGTAGTCCTCACCGACCGCGAGGGAAAAGCCGATATCGACCTTCCCATATCGGGCGACATCAATTCGCCTCAATTCTCATACGGCAAGATTATTGTGCAAGCACTTGTCAACATCCTTGTCAAGATAGCAACTGCACCTATCGATTTGCTGGCCAATGCATTGGGTATCAATAGCGACGATATAAAAGAGATCGAATTTAGTGCATGGCAATATCAATTCACCCCCGAGCAGTATGACAAGATTGAAAAACTATCGAAGATTATCACCGAAGAACCCGACTTGTACATACGCTTGCAACACGAAGTGAACTTCGAGAGTGGCATAAAAGCCATCATCGAGAACGACATTAAGCGCGATTTCTACATCTCACGCAACCCCGAGCGTGCCGAGACAATGAATATGGTAGACATCGACACCTATCAAAAATTGTCATTGAAAGATCCTCAAATTGTAGCTTTTGCCGACTCGTTGCTCACCCTACGCAATCTTCCTACCGATGGCAACCTCAACAACAAGTTACAACTGCTATACGGTAGCAATGCCGAGAACAAACTCGCGCGCTATATCGAGATGCGCAATCGTAGCATGATGATGCAATGGTGCTCGGCCCTGAATATGCCCGAGAACACAATACAAATTGTTACCCCCGCAATGGAGGAAATAAAAGAACATAAAGGTAAGACCCGCTACAAAGTAGAAATCGCCGCCCAAGGCGATGCCGTAGCTACCGAAGAGACAACATCGACCGATGAGGGTGCATCGGTCGATGGCAATAGCTCTACTGCCGAATAGAGTGTCTTATCAGAAAGGATAGCCAATAGCCAAGTGTAAACGAAGATTCTTCCAGAACGAACCTTCAATATTGTAATAACCCGATTTCTGTGTTTGATAGGGTGTGTGGATAGGTACACCCACATCTACACGCACCACCAGATAATTGGCTATATCATATCGAATACCAAGACCTGTACCCAAGGCTATATCTCGACCAAATGACTTGAGGGTGAGCTCACCTCCGGGGCGCAATTGGTCTTCCTTCAATAGCCATATATTACCGGCATCTACAAAGATTGCGCCCTCAAGACCACCCCAAATAGGCACACGCAACTCAACATTGGCCTCCAACTTAAAGTTACCGGTTTGGTCGAAGAATCCATTTTCGTTCGACACATCGGGACGATAGCTTCCGGGGCCTATTGATCGGATGGTAAAGGCACGCAAGCTATTGGCGCCACCTATATAAAACTGCTCGCTATAGGGCAACTCGGTAGCATTTCCGTAGGCATATCCTGCACCCACATAAAGGCGCGATGCCAGACACAACTTACCGGTAAAGTAATGGTAATATTTGAGCTCATTGGTCAGTTTAACAAACTGAGAGAATGGGTTGCCAAAGATTTTTTTCTCGCCCTCTACACCACACAACGAGTATATACCATAGAATATATTTCCCGCCTCGCTGAAACCTATCTGCCATATCCAACGGTTCTTCTTCTCTTTCTCATAACCATTGTCATAGGTAAACATATAACTCAATTTGGGTATGAATTGGTCGCGAAAGCTCAATGCGATAGCCGGATTTTCGGCAAGCGTCTTATCAAATTCGGCAGTTGTGTGCAGCATCTTGGTATAACCAAGTTCAAAGGGTGTCAAGTTGTGCATGGCGGTCGAAGAAGTGTGAAACTCGTAGGCATAGGCCATATTGAACGACACCATACGGAAGTAATCGGGACGATTCATAATATTGGCACCCAACTGTATGCGTGTATTTGACTTGAGGCGACGCAAATGGCGAGGTGGTGTAAAGCCAAGGATACGGGGGAATATCAGCGAGCTATTCAATCCAAACTCATACGAATTGAGGAGCGACGAGCCACTCTTTTTACCCGTCTGCCACTCATAGCTACCATTGAGCGACACCGACAAGAGTTCGCCACCACCAAATAGGTTGTTGTGCGAGAGTCCTAAGATAAGACCCGGACCTAAGTAGCTATTCGACTTCGATGCCACATTGGCCTCTACCATGATACTCATGGGCAGGGCATAGCGCAAGTCGAGATTTACATCTATCGAGTCGCGCCCTTGTATCGAGTCGAAGGGTGTGACATCCATCACCACCGAACGAAAGATACCCAGCGACGAAAGATTGCGCAGAGATTGATTTTGTGCAGTGAGCGAGAATGTACGTCCCGATCGCACGTCTATACACGAGGGCAATAGATTGCGACGCAGCTTCATCCCCTTGTAGGCATATACATCTATCGAACGGAAAGAGAGTGTATCGGGCTCACCCTCTCCCTCGGGCGGGTGCATACGCACTGTTATCTTGCCGGTCTTGTAGGCACGCAACGCATCGTAGGGAGCTGTAGGCGATATAATCATGCGCACATCTACTCGACCACTGTTGCGTGTAGTATCGGCTTGATACAAGAGATACTCGCTACGGAAATAGTAAAATCCACTATCGCGCAATTGGTATGTAATGCGCTCGCGCTCAAGAGCCAATGTATCGGCACAATAACGTTGTCCCCTATACAACAGCGATTTATCGGCTATACTTCGTATCACGGCAGCAACATGTGTTGTATCGGCAGGATACGATATACTATCGAGGGTATAAGGTGTACCGGCCACAACATGATAGCTCACCGAGGCCTTCTTACTGTTTTTCTCGTCATAGTTGACCGTATAGCTCGACGACGAATTGAAATATCCATTATTGAAAAGAATATCCTTGGCCATGCCCACACGAATATCGGGGCGAACCGTCTGTATAAGCACCGGTTCGGCGGCAAAGATATTATACAACCACCCCTTCACACTCTTCTCATTGGGTGTATAAAGATAGTTCCACGCCCACAATTCAATGGGCAAGAACTTGAGCGAGTTGGACGAAAATAGCGCATTGTTGGGTGGCACCGAGAGCGCATCTTTCACCTCGCTATTGACCGTTGGTGCAATCTTTTCACCGTCTATACTCTCGATTGTCATCTCTTTGACACCGGTATAGAGCACATCGCCTTCGGCCAGTCGCTTGGTCGTAGAACAGCTTGTCATAGCCACAACCAGCAATATGATTATATATGTCAGAAGGTCTCTTTTCATTGCTCTGTCTCCTCTTTTTCTTCTACGGCTTGTGGCAAGCTGGTATTGACCGGTGTATAGATTATTTTCACCGCTTCTTCGGCGGCAGGTTCTTGCTCCTTCGACGACTTGGTCACACTCTTATTTTTTCGACGGAAGAAGTCGAGGAACGACTGTACCTGCTTGCGATACATAAAGCCCACACCGGTCTGGGTTATCTCGCCCTCAATTATACTTTCGTAGCCGGTCTGTCTGAAAATCTTCAGATACATATTCTCACGCTTGTCGAGACGATACTCCAACGATATATCATCGATAAGATTTTCGCTAAGATTTTGCGATACGTCTTGGTTTGAGGCATAACTACCACCCACAACGACTTTGAGTCGGTTATCAAAGAGGCTTTTCGATATCTGGTAAGAATAGTCGGTGCGTTGCGTACCCGTGCCATCGATACCATAATTATCTATACCAAACGTAAGGTCGACACCACGCAACGTGCGCTGAGCCCAGGTATTCAACTCATACTCCAAGAACATGTTGAGAGGGTCGTTGATCGAATAGTTATCGACCGCCGTAGCCAGGTCGGTATAGGAGTTATAGAGCAACATGTTCAGCGCCTTTGCTTCACGTTGCTCGGCAGTGAGCGACTGCAATTCATTGTCGATAGTGAGGTCATCGGAGGTTGCCAGGTCAAACGATATATCAAGGTCTTTGAGTGTATTGGTGAGCTTGATAGATATATCAAAATCAACTAAACGCGACTCATCGCCACTCTTTACCGACGAGCGCTGTTTTTGTATCGCAGTAATGTTGAACATGGGGTCGAGCATCTCGCCATTCCACGACACATAGCTACCGTCTTGTATATTGAATATCTTCTGCGATATAATGGGTGGTGTATAGCGCACAAATCCGCCGGTAAGGTTGTAACGACCTGTTACACGGTTGTCGCCAAGCGCTGTAGCAGTATAGAGCAACTCGCCACCACCCACAAGGTCTACACGGTTTTTACCATCGACCGAGAGGTTTACGCCCAACTGCACACCATCGTCAATATCAATACCTATGGCCGCCGTAAAGTTATTGGTGCGTCGCACAAGTTTCTCGGTACTCTTGTTGGTAGCCACCGTGTCGGCAAATGACACGAAACTCACCATATCGGAGTAGTCGGCACTCGACAGCGAAGAGCTACTTTGCATCACATAGGTAGCATTGGTACCCGACAGCAATGATACGCCACCTGTCAGTTTGAGATCATTGAGCGTGCCTCTCACACGCACATCCACATCGGTAAATACCGAGCCATAGATGATGCTCGATCGGTTCTCCTTGATACCAACAGGTTGGAAGTTCTCGCCTTGTATGGTGAGGTTTACCCCTATATTGCTAAGCTGTTCAAAGTTGACACTTCCGTCTATATTGAGCGGATTGTTATTGACACCTCTTATATAGTAGTTATTAAATCGCAATAGGCTATTCTCTATCTGCAGTTTATCGTCGCTTAGGGCAAGTGACGAGCCCACTTGATTGAACTGCATGGTAGCTTTCTTAAACTGCACATTACCATTGACAATGGGAGCATCGAGCGTACCTGTTACCGACAAACGACTGTTGAGTTCGCCGGCAAAAACACCCATATTGGGAGAGAAAAAGGCATTGGCCACCGACAAGGGCAACTTATCAACTAAAATATCACCCTCTATCTGCTTGGTGCTACCGGCACTCATGTAGGCTGTTGCTTCAAGCACATCGTTGCCATCATGCACTACAAAAGCCTTCACCTCATTACCTCCCTGTTCATCCAACAGGTACTCGGCCTCGGCATGAAGTGTACCTATACGCGTACCATTGTAGGCATAATCGGCAATATCGAAAGTACCTGCTGCCTCTACGCCTTTCGTGGGCATATCCACATAGAGATTGGCCGACAGGTTGCCCGACATGGGAGCTACCAACGACGACATGGTGAGCCAATCGGCAAGTTCGATATTTTGCAGGTCGACATGCACTCCACTTACTTGCTTGTTGCGACGATCTTCGGTAGTAACAAATAGGTGACTATCGCCGTATGACAACTGCACATCGGCATCCAACTTGTGCTGTACATGATTTATCGACAAGTAGTTGTCGCTGTTCAAAGCCCATTTCTTATATCCGATGATGGGCTCTTTGGGGCCAAAAGTAAACTGTACCAAGTCGCCCAAGAAATCGACTTTACAGCCAAACAAGAAGCCTATATCTTGCTCGCGATTGGTCTGCAAACAATAGAGTCGAGTACTATTGCCCGACAAGAAGCCTTCGATGTGCATGTGCGCCAACTCGTCCATATTGCCCGGACGGTTGCCCATAGCCAACCGATAGTTGAGCCGCTCTTTTTTCTCATAAGCATCTACCGTAACCGTGTCTATCAACAGACCCGACACCTCCAAGCGATTTACAACACCCGAGAGGTTGAAAAGTGAGTCGTTCGTTGCCTCGAAATTGAGGTGGGCCAATCGCACGCCTTTGCTATTGAGGTAACGTTGCAATATATTATCACTTCGCATTTGGGCTGCAAACTCAAAGGGAGGCAACCCTCGGTGCAACTCGTCCATATCAAGACGCTGTGTTTGGAAAACTGTATCGACAAGTTGAGCCATACGCTCAAAGCTTGGACGCAGATTTTTTATGCCGGTATCGGACGACAGATTGACTTCAAAATCGCCCGAACGCAGGTCTATGTAGCTATATGTTACGTCGCTTGCAGCCAGCAATCCTATAGACGATGCTTGATAGCGATACTCATCGAGACCTACAGACAAGTCGGCGATTGTAACATCGGCCTGCACTATGCTATCGATACTCGACAACACCATTTCGGCGGTAAGATTACCGGCTACATCAAAGGGTGTATGCACAAAATGGAGAGCCTCCAGGTCTGCCTTACGCACCTGCATGGCAAGGTTGGCTGTGAGAATTTGTGGCATGAATTTTCCGTGCGCATCTATATTTACATCCAAATCCTTCAATCCACTTGTTGCAGTCAGAGCCCATTGTTGATCTACGGCTTGGGCATTGATATCTATATTGCGATAAAGATATTCTTGGAAGGAGAGTGTGTCGAGGTGCAGATGCGCCTGCAACGAGGTAGCAGGATTGGCTGGGTCGAAGTATGCACCGCTTGCCTCTACCTGCGCAGTGAGCGCGCCTATAGCTTGCCCCGGCATAAAGACATCCATGGGCACTTGATGTGCTTTTGCTACAAGATTATATTGCTCATTTGCAAGATTATATGCAGCATCGAGCGTCACTTCTCCGCCCATACACTGCAATATCGCATCGGCACTCACATCGTTGCCCAAGAGGTGGGCTTTGAGGTTCATGCCAAGGGGTTGCGCTACCACACGTTGCGCCATAATAGTGTCGGGCAGATAGTTTTCAAGAGAGAATTGCCCTGCCGTCTTGAACGCGCACGCAAGGCTCATATTGCGTCGTTGTGTGTCTAACGGATGACTCACTCGCGCCTTGCTTTTAAGTGTATAAACACCCATCTGCGAGATATCAAATCGGTCTACAACAATATCACGCCCCACACCGTCCATATCGAGGTGAAGTGTCATTACATCGCTGATGGGCAAGAGCGCCGATTGACGAGTAGAGTGTATGTAGTATCGCGAGGCATCGGGATAGAGATAATTTATATCACGGCACGAAAGGTGAGCCTGAGCCTTGAGGCGCACCAACGCATCGGGATTTTTATCGAGTATACTCAAGTCTATATCGGCCGAGGCGGCAATGTCGCTGAACGGGGTTGTCAGTTCAAAATCGGTAAGCGACAACCTCCCGCTATCGGTCATGGCAAAGTGACAGCTCGCTTGTGTGATATAGAGTCCCGAGCGCTCATACATCGAGAGGCTGTCGAGTGATAATCGCAACTCGGCGCCACGATTATAGACGTCCGATAGTTGCAGGTTGATATGGTCGGCCTCGATATGCGAGAAATCCATACCCTGAGTAGGAGAAGCCTCGGTAGTAATGTATGCGACACTATTATCCGATAGAGCAACACGTCGCACATGCACCTCCCATGGGAGCGACACATCGGCACTATCTTTCTGTTCCTCAACATCTTGTGCAAGCTCTTCATCGGCACCGGAAATAGCCACATAGCGATAGTCTCCTTGGGCAATCTCCAAGGCACGCACATCGACACGTTGGTGAGGCATAGAGATATGTGCATCTTCAAGCACACCACCGCCCACATTCACCTGCAGGGTATCTATCACTCCGGGCATGGCAAGGAGAAAGTCTACTTGCGAGAGGTACAAACCCTCCAACCCTATTTCCCAAGGCAGGCTACTTGTGTCTTGTGCCGCAGTGTCGGGAGTTGCACAATAAGACATCGCCACCGAAGCATTATCGAGCATCACTTTACCCACTTGCACCGTGTTATCGGCAAGTCCTATCTTACCATCGAGCAGAGACACTCGCCCCATGGTTGCTGTGAGTGACAAAGAGGAATCGGGTGTTGTATAATGGGCATACGTATCGTGCAACGATACATTGCGCACAACAACCCTTTGCGCCAATAGCGGCATCAAAGCCACATCTACTTGCAACTCGTCCGATAGAGCCATTGTATCGTTATCGGGCATGGTTATCACGACATCATGCATGGCAAGCCTCAACGGAAATTTCAAAGAAAAGCGCTCTATCGACAAACTCACCGGCGTGTGCGTACTCACCCACTCCTCGGCAAATCCTATGACGGCTTGTTGCACAGGAGGCAAATATACCAACAGTGGTAGCAACACGGTAAGTGCCACTATCACCATCACGATGGTAAGTATTTTTTTCAATCGACGCGCCATCACTTCTTGAAAGTCGTTTTTAACAACTTTAAGCCCACTGCTATCTGCTTGAAAAAAACATTCGGCAGTCGGTTTTGTTTGTTTTATAGTAACCTATAAATCCAAATGTAAAAGTATGAAAAAATTATGGATTAATGCCCTACTATCGGCAATGTTTATAAGCATTTCAATATTTGTTTTTGCCGAGCGTAGAGAAAAAGAGATAAAAATCGAGGAGTTGCCTCAGAGTGTGCAACAGTTTGTCACATCGCATTTCGACGAAGCGACCATTACCAGCGCTCGTATAGTGAAGTATGGCTACCACAAGGTGTTATTGTCCGACGGATATGAGTTGCTATTTGACCGTCAAGGCAAATGGCTGAAA
Source organism: Bacteroidaceae bacterium (assembly GCA_017555825.1). GTDB lineage: Bacteria > Bacteroidota > Bacteroidia > Bacteroidales > Barnesiellaceae_A > Barnesiella_A. The sequence continues at coordinate 40,409 of JAFZFQ010000009.1, forward strand.
ATCAGCAATGATATAGGCAAGGAATTGCCCTCATCAATCATGTCGCTACTACCTCAAGCAGCTCAAATGTATATGGCCGATAAATATCCCAACTACCACCTAAGCAGCATAGAGCGCAACAGCCACGGGTATGAAGCAAAAATAGACGGCACACACGCCATGAAGATACACTTCGACCCCAAAGGAAAGTTTATAAACGAGACGTTAGACTGATATTCACCCCTCTTAATAAACAATCGAGCAGCTCAAAATTGAGCTGCTCGATTGTTGTATGAAGTCTATCTTTTATCCATTGAAAGGTACGCGCACCGGCTCGGTACGAGGAGCAAAAACGATGCGACTACGACACAAAGTATTGCCCTCGTGACGCAATTCGAGCGTGTGATCATGCTCGGCCTTAATCTCTCGGTACACATCAATCTCAATGCCCGGACGCGCCTCGTGAGCATAGGCAATTTCAAAACGGGCCACACGGTTATTGTCAAACCACTCAAAAGGATATTGATTGAGCAGATACTCTACATAACGAGCACTATTGACATGGCGATTGAGGTCTATATCGCTATAACACACAGCAAAAGAGTCTATCTTCTCACCCTCCTCGGCACGCATGCGAGTGGGAGGATCTATAGGACAAGGACGGTCGAGCACGTATGTGCGCAACTCATTAAGCTCCTCCATATTGGCCGTGCGTCGAGCCTCAAGATCAAGCACAAGCCATATCGTGCGAGCATATCCACACACCTCGCCACGGCTATCGAGGATAGCCATGTTACGGGTTGAAAAACGGGTATTATAATCCTCTATCCAAGTCTCAAGGGTATAATTTTCGTTGATAGCCGGGAAACGCTTCATCTCAATAGATAGACGCGACAAAACCCAAGCCGTGCGACTTGCTATCATTTTTTCATATCCCACACCCCAAGAGTCGGCGTGTAACGATGCAACCTTGATAATGCGACCCACCAAAAACGAGAGCGACATTTCTTGCTGTCCATTGCACTCGCCGGGGGTCAATGTAAAGGTCTTTGTAAAGAGTTTTTGTTTCATAATTCAAGAAAAGTTACAACTTGCAACTATTTTTTTGCGGTGCGAAGATAATAAAAATTCTCAAAATTTAGCTTACGCACCCAATTTATATTATCTTTGTATGTTTATAACAAACATACAACAAATGAAGCACTCGCACACACAAAAAAATTGGCTTATAAGCATCATCGTGATGCTTATCGTGTGTGCAATAGTAGCTTGTAGCCCCACGCGACATGTCCCCGAAGGCGAGTATCTGCTCGATCACGTTTCGATAAAGACCGACACCAAAGAGATATCGGCCTCAAACCTCAAGACCTATATCCAGCAGAACCCCAACTACCGCATCATGGGCATCCTTCCCCTGCAACTTACACTATACAACTTATCGGGCAAGGATACTACCAACTTCTTCAACCGCTGGCTTCGCAATCTTGGCGACCCTCCTGTACTATACAGCGAGGAGGCTATGGAGTCATCTTGTTACCAGCTATCGAAAGCATTGTCAAACATGGGCTACATCCATGCCGAGGTTACTGCCGACACAATTGTCAAAAACCGACGTATGAATATCACTTACAATGTAAAGGCCAACGAACCGTTCTACATTGATACGTTGATTTTTGATTTTCCTGAGGCCGACATCGACAGCATCGTTCGTTCACAACCTACGCTCATCAAGGAGGGCATGCTACTCAACCGCTCGTTGCTCAACCAAGAGCGCGACCGCCTCACCGCACAACTACGCAACAATGGATACTTCAGTTTTATCAAAGACTACATAACATTCAATGCCGACACAATGGCAACATCGCGTGGGGTAGAACTCTCGGTAGCACTACACCCCATGCCCTCGGTAGTAGATGTAAGAAAACCCCGATCATACGACTACTACCATCGATATTATATCAACAAGGTGTATGTCATTACCGACCCCCTGCTCAACAACCTCAACCTTTCGGACATAGATGTGAGCAATGCTATACCTTATAAGCACGTCGAAATAGTTTATGGCGACAACAAGTACCTCTCCAAGCAAGCCATTGCCGACAACTGCTTTATAGAGCCAGGCCGCGTATATAACACCGACGACATCAATCGTACATACACCTCATTCGGGCGTCTTACATACTTGAAGAGCATCAATATTCGTTTTGCCCAGCACGAAATGAGCGACGAAAACAACCTATTAGATTGTTATATCTTCATTGCACCCGGACGCGCACAGAATATCAGTGCAGAGCTCGAAGGTACCAACTCAGAGGGCGACCTCGGTGTAGCTGCACAGCTATCATATCAACATCGCAACATATTCAAAGGCTCTGAAACTTTTACAACCGAGATACGTGGCGCATACGAAAGCGTATCGGGTACGATACAAGGCATTATCAACAACCACTACACCGAGTTGGGTGGACGCATGAGTCTTAAAGTACCCAAGTTTGTATTTCCATTTATCTCAAACGACTTCAGCCGTCGCATCCTTGCCACAACCGACTTTGATGTGTCGCTCAACTATCAACAGCGACCCGAGTACACACGCATCATAGCCGGAGCCGGATGGCGATACAATTGGTCGCGACAACGTCACCGCCACCGCCTCGACCTGCTCGACCTCAACTATGTATATCTGCCACAATACATGGAAGGATTTCTCGAACAGATAGCTCCTGCCAACCCTCTGTTGCGCTATAGCTACGAAGACCACTTCATCATGGGTGTAGGCTACAACTACTATACCAGCAACATCAGCCAAAACATGCCCATGCAAAATGCTACACTGCGCAATGCCTATACACTGCGCTCTTCGATAGAGACTGCAGGCAACTTACTATATGGCATATCAAACGCCATTGGCGCCCCCTCGGACGATGGCTACAAAATATTCGGCATTAGATACTCTCAGTATATCAAAGCCAATATCGACTATAGTTACTTGCACAACTTCAACAAGCGCCATTCGCTGGCTATGCATGCCGGATTTGGTATAGGACTACCCTATGGCAACTCGACAGTAATGCCCTTTGAAAAACGATTCTATGCCGGTGGTGCCAACAGTGTTCGCGGATGGTCGGTGCGCTCATTGGGCCCGGGTAGCTACAATGGTTACAACAACTACAACAGCTTTATATACCAATGTGGCGATATACGCCTCGACCTCAGCATTGAGTATCGCGCCAAGCTGTTCTGGAAAGTCGAGTCGGCAATCTTTATCGACGCCGGTAATATATGGACTATAGACGACTATGAAACTCAACCCGGTGGCGCCTTCCGCTTCGATACTTTCTACAAGCAGATAGCACTGGCCTACGGTCTTGGTCTGCGCCTCAACTTCGACTTTGTGGTAATTCGAGCCGACTTTGGTATGAAAGCCTACAACCCGGCCGATAATGCAGTAAAATGGGCTATTGCCAACCCCAACTTCAAGCGCGACTTTGCATGGCACATCACCATTGGATACCCATTCTGATGCCGAAAAGAGGATAACAGCAAAGCAATATCGCACTCGAAACAGGAGAAACTGCAACAGTTTTGACAATTTTCAACCGTCAATTTTCATTTTTCAATTTAAATGCTTACCTTTGCATCGCTATTTAGGTCGGTTGAGTAGCTCAGCTGGATAGAGCAACAGCCTTCTAAGCTGTGGGTCCAGGGTTCGAATCCCTGCTCAATCACGATGTAACAGCCATCTTGTATATCAGGGTGGCTGTTTTTTTATTGTATGGTCTCGCGTCGCAAGAACCACATTTTTGCCAACGCCGTGTGCCGAAGACAATAAAATTTTGTAGTTTTGTGTCGCATAATACCATAAACTATGAAGATTATACATCACACCATACTATTGGCTCTATTGCTCACCATGAGCAGTTGTAGCTGGGTGCACCACATACAACTCAACACACTCCGACCGGCACAAGTGAGCTATCATCACGCCTCACCGGCAGTTATTATCGTCAATAATTGCTTGGACGACTCGTTGCATGAGAGTAGTAGATACATCAACGAGAACGGTAAGCAGTATCGCCTCACATCGACCATCGATAGCATTTCGCACACAATGGCCATGTCGTTGGGCACTCAGTTATACGACAGCCACGCCTTTGAGCGCGTAGAGATATTCACCCCCGACAGCAATAGCATTACAGGCATTGTGGGCCTCAACGAGCCCCTGCTGAGCCAATTGCAATCGCAAGCCCCCGACGATGTGCACATAGCTATCAACGCTGTTATACCCACCGCTCTCATGCAGGTGACACCCACCGAGGGCATTTTCTGTAGCGAGTTTTCTATCATGTCGCAAGCGCACATGCAATGTTTTATTCCCAACAGAGAGGTTATAAACCTATCGGTATGCGACACTCTCTATTGGCAATCGTATGGCGACACACCCGGCATTGCCAACGCATACATGCCCGACTTTGAAGAGTGCATCGACGAGTCTATCACATCGTTATCGAGCAAAGCAGCCAACCTCTTCGCTCCGCACATGCGCATAGTAAATAGATGCATATTTGTCACCGGACATCCTGCCATGAAAGATGCCTACAAATATTGGGACAACAGTCAATACACCGAGGCATCCTATATATGGGAATATGTATATAAAAAAGCCAAGAACAAAGGCCGTAGAGCCAAGGCTGCAGCCAACCTCGCACTGTATAACGAGATTGAGGAGAACTATACCGAGGCTTTGAGATATGCCCAAGAAGCAGCATCGATTCTTACAGAGATAAACGATGTAGAGGCAACACTATATATCATTGAGTATGTTGCCGACCTCCAGCACCGCATTGAGGAGGCAAACCTCTTGGATCAAGCGATACAATAGCGGCATAAGAGACTCCTTATACAACCACTACGCCCTCGCAAATGGTATTGCGAGGGCGTAGTGGTTTATGAGGTAATGTTACAATTTTACTCTTTGTTGGTAGTCTTGCTACTACGCTTGCTTCGGTTGAAACTGCGATAGTCGTCGAGCTCTATCTCTATATCGGGCTCTATAAGCTCCGATCGAGACTCATAGATAAACTTGATATACTTGATGCTCTTGCCTCGCTCAAGCCATTGTTGCTCATAGAAAGTCTTTATACCGAGTATATCATCATCTATACCCGAATTGTAAAGGTCGTCGGTATCGATCAAGATAGGGAAGTTGTTCTCTTGTACCATAGCACGAGTGTATGTATACAAGAAGGGGCTGTCGCTCTTGAGGTGTATGATACCATTTTCGGTGAGAATCTCACGATATAGTTCGAGCATACGAGTCGATGTGAGTCGCTTACGGGTTTTCTTCATCTGTGGGTCGGGGAAGGTAATCCATATTTCCGACACCTCTCCAGGAGCAAAGAAGTGGGTAATCAACTCGATATGCGTGCGCAAGAAGGCTACATTCTCTATGCCTTCGGCCTTGGCCTCACTTGCACCGCTCCACATGCGAGCGCCTTTGATGTCTACACCTATAAAGTTCTTGTTGGGATAGCGACGAGCCAAACCCACGGCATACTCGCCCTTGCCACATCCAAGCTCCAAGACAATGGGATTATCGTTGTGAAAGAACATTTCGTTCCACTTGCCACGCATGTCAAATCCACGCTCCTTGAGTACGGCAAAAGGGTATTGAAAGACATGCGAGTAGGTCTCCATGTCGGCAAATTTCTGTAATTTATTCTTAGCCATAATTATTTCTTATTCTATCGTATTACACGAGCCACTTTCAACACTGTTTGATTACCACCGGCAGTAGTAATTTTCAAGACGTAAATGTTATTGGCATAGGCACGTGTATCAATAACAGTCTCATTGGCACGAGGTTGTGCTGTGTGCAACATCATACCCGAAGTCTCATAGAGGCATATATCCTCTATCTCGCGCGATGCAACTACCTTGAGATTATAATGCTCAAACATCACTTTCACTTGGCTGTCGGCCTCTATCTCCTCGGTACCTGTAGCAGGATTGATAGTGCCAAAATCGCTCCACTGCGCCATACTCTCATATATGGAAAGACTCACAGTCTCTACATGGAGTGTCTTGTTCTCTACATCCATGTTGGCAAATACCATTTCGCCCAAGTCGGCCGGCATTTCACGGAACGAATAGAAATTGACCGAACTTATACAGCCATCGAAGGCATGATCGTCAATATAAGTTACGGTGCGGGGAATAATGGTAGATGTAGCCGATGTATTGTGATAGAAAGCATATCGACCTATAGTCTCAACACCCTCTGGCATAAATTCCAATGATTTCATTGCACAACAACCTGCAAAGGCAAAGTCGTGCAGACGATTTACCGAAGCCGGCAAAGCTATCTTTTGCATAGATACACAGTAGCCAAATGCGCCTTCGCCAATAGAAGTAAGGGTCTGTGGCAACTCAACATTCGACAAGAGCGAGCATGCCGAGAAGGTCCACGCCGGAAGTTGCTCTATATTGCATTGCGACATATCGACCGATGTCAATTGCGAGCAAGCAGCAAACACACCCTCACCCATACGTTTCAATCCGGCTGGCATAACTACCGAGGTGAGCTCTTTACATCCGGCAAAGGCAGCATCGTCAATAGTAGCGAGCGGGGTTGGCAACTTCACAGTAGCAAGATGGGTGTTTTGAGCAAAAGCTCTCACACCAATGTATGTGAGTTGTCCACAAGGCGACAAGTCAAGCTGCTCTAATGAGGCACACTTATCAAAAGCATAATCACCTATACGACGCAGCGTTGCAGGCATTTCAACATCGGTAAGTGCCACGCATCCACTGAAAGAGAAATTTCCTATCTTTTCAATCGACGAGGTGTTTTGTACCGAAGTAAGTTGTTCACAACCGGCAAAGGCGCCCTCGCCTATAGACTTGACATCGGCCGGAAGAACAATCGTGCGAAGGTTCAAAAATCCCAAGAAAGCCGAAGGCGGAACCTCGTCGGCCTCAAAGTGCGTGTGTATACCCAAATATTGTTCGTCGCGACTATCATACGACATGATCGAACATCCCGACAAGTCTATCGACTCGATATTTGTAGCATTGTCGTTGATACAAACAAAGTCTCGCACATCCATTGTACCATTTATAACAATAGAGCTGAATGTGTAGTCTCCGGCAAGCGCCTTTTCAAGACCACCACACTCAATATTAACACTCTTTGTTTGTGCCATAGCCATCATGGCTACACACATTATCATGAGGAAAGAGAATGTTTTTTTGCACATAATGATTACTCTTGTTTAAGGTCGTAAAGGTAGTAATTTTTAACGTAATAGCAACACATTGCCGGCGAGAATAGTCTCAAGAGAAGGTTTTCTATACTCGACAGTCTATGCGTATAATGTTTTCGACAAGGAACAAGTCTCGTATATCACTCTTGGGCACTTCTATGTCATCGTAGTTTTCGTTTTCGCTACGCAATATCACCATAGCGGGGTCTTGGTGTCGACGCACATACTTCACCATGCGATAGTCATCGAGAAGCACTACATATATTTGGCCCCAAAAGATGAGATTGGGATTGCGCACCTCGCGTATGGCTATCAAGTCGCCATTGCCTATAACAGGCGACATACTATCGCCACTCACGCGCACGATACAACAGTCGGGGTGTATAGCCGGCATATTTATTGTACCGATAACTTGCTCATCGGCAAACATACGGTCGCGGGTCATTCCTCCCGCCGTTACATCCAGGTCGTATACCTTGGCACCATCAACCGCTGTCGAAGATATTACCTCGGCAGGAATGGTAACAGTAGGGAGCTGACTTGCGGCAGTGTGGTTTTTCCACATCTCGCCCTCGCCACTCACGAGCCACTCTTTCGATGCACCCACGGCAACGACTATTTTATTGTACAGATTTTCGCTCAAGGGCAATTTACCATTGAGGTGCTTCGAGAAATTGGAGGCATCTACACCTATGCGCTCGGCAAAGGCTGCCTGCTTCAAGCCCATGCTACTCATGAGCTGCTTGATACGATTTATACCGGCTTCACTACTCATCGGTTGTATATTTAGTAACAAATTACGCCTTTACTAGTGGGTAAACAACCAATTATATGGTTATTTACCCATGCAAAGGTATGATTTATTACCATATATATGAGCCGCAACCTATTATTTTGTGTTTTATTAACACTTTTGAGACCATAAAAAGGTATAACACCCAGGGAGCAGACTCACAATGCGTGCGAGCCATCGCAGAATATACCATTCTTGCTGCGTCCACAACGACATATAAAGGTGCGATTCTTTACCAACACAGTACCATTGGGCAATGTGATGCGCACATGACCACCTATACGCAATGGCCCACATTCTATGACCTTCACCTCGACTTGAGGTACAATATGCACTATATTCTTTTCCATATCGATGCAGTTTTTGTTTGTTTCTAAAACACTACCGCACATGGTTTTGTTTACCTTACAGCATATTGAATGGCACTATTTTGCACAACTTTTGTTGTTTGAAAAATTGTATGTACCTTTGTTGAGAGATAGATGCACTATGAGACACACACACCGGCACAGTAAGAATGGTATTGCAAGTAAGACATGGATAGCCCTTGTCGCAAGTCTCGTTATACTATTGAGCGCTTGTCGACATGACTCTACCCCTCGCCCATCGGGATACTTTCGCATAGACCCATATCCAGCCAGCTATAGTGCCACACACATTGGCAACCTATCGCTACAGATAAACGACTCGGCTCGTTGCATCACCCCCGATGCTACAACCTCGCAAGGCGTGCATTGGCTCAATATTGTCTACCCGCGCTACAATGCAACTATATACCTCAGTTATATTCCGCTACAGAACAACTTAGCCCAACTCATGGCCGAGAGTATAGAACTTGTATATCGACAAAATGTGAATACCGACCAGGTAGAAGCTGTTGCATACGAAGACAAGGAGGCTCACCTATACGCCACTCTGTTTACCCTCTCGGCCGAGAGTGCCACTCCCATACAATTTATTGCTACCGACAGCATCCAATATCTGCTACGTGGCGCCCTATACTTCGACAATGCGGTAAAGAGCGATAGTGTAGCCCCCTCATTGCACTACATTGAAGAGGATATAATGTACCTCATTGAGAGCGTATCGACCATAACTCAATAAATACCATGCCCTACTGCGAAACAATCATCACGGCACAAAATGTGCGCATAGCTACATGGCAGCTCACCGAGACTATCGATGAGCTGATGGCTTTGTGGGGCACAAACACATTCCCGCAGCACTATGCAGAGGCTCGGGCCGAGAAGCGTCAATGCGAAATCATGGCTACAGCTCTTCTCTTGCGTGAACTATTTGGAGAGGATATTGAGCTACGTCACTCCTCCAACGGAGCACCGATCATAGACAAAGGAAATATATCTATATCGCACACCATTACTCACGTAGCTATAGCACATCATCCTACCCGTCGCGTAGGTATAGACATAGAGACTATAGGCGAGCGTGCCGTGCGTGTAGCTCCGCGCATTCTATCGCCCGATGAGATGGCTCTACTGCCACAAGATGAGGGCAGACCGGTATGTAACACCACGCCTCGTACAGCGGCAATACACATCGCATGGTCGGTCAAGGAGGCCGTATACAAGATACACCCCACGGCTATAGAGTTTCGTCGCGATATTATTCTTTCGCCCATCGAGGCACTCCCCTCGGGCTCAGTAACAGCCCACCTCAACGACAGCGATACCCCCATCGAGGCACACTATACCCTATACAACGGTTGCTCGATGGCTTGGGCTGTAGAATAGCCCCATACACTCCTTGCACAGATAAAGAAAAAAGGCCACATCCATTGGATGCAGCCTTCATTTCGTTTGTTGTCGTGCTTGGATTAGCCCTCTACGATAGCATCGTTGGGACATACACCGGCACAAGTACCGCAGTCGAGGCAAGTATCAGCGTCGATTTTGTAGATATCACCTTCTGAGATTGCGCCAACGGGGCACTCACCGATACAAGAACCGCAAGCAACGCAGTTGTCTGTAATAACGTAAGCCATGGTTTATAAGTTTTAAAGTATAAATATTAGGTTATATAACGGGAACAAAGGTAAGACACTTTTTGTCTTCTGCAAAATAAAAATTGTCTTTTTTTTACACACAAAAACGGCATTGCCACGCAATGCCGTCATAATCTATACATTCTCAACCGATAACGTATATCGTGTGTAGAGTACATTCTATATTAATATCTACCTACAACCTGATAGCCTACACCTCCATACATATTTACTTCATAGTAATAATAGCCATTGAAGTAATAGGCCGGATAACCATTGTAGTATACATAGCTTACACCATAGTTGGGCAAGTAGGGAACTATCATACCTATTTGGGGAGATATTACCTCATAATATGTACCCTTGTTGTAGAAATATGTTCCATCGTAATAGTAATAGAATCTATTATTGAATACGATTGTTTCATAACCGATGGGCAAGGAGCTCATGAGCAAGCCATAAGGAGCTGTCACAACCTCATATACACCATTTATCAAAGCATGGAAACAGCAATCATAGAAGTAATATACCATACCACCTACAGTGTAATAGGGCACATGGGGTGGTGGCGGTGTATTGAAACGATAATCGTGAGGACATCCATGACCATGAGGAGGAGGTACCACATGATAGCCGTGAGGCGGTCTCGGGTTGGGGTGATAGCCATGAGGAGGAGGCGTGTGATGGTCGTATTGGGGATGAGGACCTCCGGGGTGATGACCGGCTTTATTGGGCACATCGTGATGGTCGGGGCCATTATGACCTGGATTGTGTGCCGGCGGATTATTGTGAGAACCATTTCCTCCACGATTGCCTCCGGGCTGATTGTGATTGCCGGGAGCTTGCGATGATGAAGAAGAAGGACGCTCTCGCTCCTCAACAGTAGCTTTGCTGCTGGGAGGTCTTTGGTTTCTATTGGCCTCACTGTTTACACGTGGTTGACTCGATTGTGAGGGTGTAGTCTCCTTTTTGGGCTGAGCCGATTGTGTTCGGGCAGGTGTAGCTTGTTGGCTACGCTGTGTCGACTGACTTTGTCTTGTCGCTGTAGACTCTTGCTTGCGCTCGGGAGCCTTAGTAGTCTGACGAGCCGATGAAGAGGCTTTCGACTGGCTACTTGCTGAGCGACTGCTCGATGTAGTAGTTCTCTCTCTACTACCGGCTTGTCGTTGTGCATCGACTGTGGCAACAGTAGCTATAGCCAATACCAGTGTCAGGCATAATGTTAATATTCTTTGTCTCATAATTCACTAAATATTATATATTGTGTATTGTGTTTATCTTTATGACGAACGACAACACAAATGGTTTAATGCAACCTATCTTATGAATAGAGAGATTGCTCCAATAACTCTTGAAGCAATCTCTCTTTTATCTTATTACTACAAAAAGATTCTTACACAGTAAGTATCTCTTTCTCCTTGGCAGCAAAAATCTCGTCAAGACGCTTCATCATCTTATCATGGAGCTTTTGAACAGCAGCCTCACCATCTTTCGATACGTCTTCGGGCATACCGTTTTTCACAGCTTTTTTCAAGCCTTCGATAGCATCACGACGGGCGTTACGAATACTTACCTTGGCATTCTCAACCTCATTTTTCGATTGCTTTACGAGTGCTTTACGACGCTCCTCGGTCAAAGGAGGAATAGACAAGCGTATAACTTCACCATTGTTTTCGGGCATGATACCCAACTCTGAGTCGATAATGGCTTTTTCGATTACACGGAACATGGCCTTCTCCCAGGGAGTAATAACGATAGTACGAGCATCGGGTACTTGCACATTGGCAGCACCACTGATGGGCATCATCGAGCCATAATAGTCTACACGAATATTATCGAGCAACTTGGGGCTGGCCTTACCGGCACGGATGTGAGCCAATGTTTCGTCAAGAAATTCTACGGTGTGCACCATTTTACTCTCGGCTGCATCGAGATAAGTTTTTACATCTTCCATAATTCTATTTTTTATTTGTTTTTTTAATATACGTATGTGCCTATTCCCTCGCCCGACATCACCTTCTTGAGGTTACCTACGGTATCCATGTCAAACACAATAATAGGCAGATTATTCTCTTTACACAATGTTGTTGCTGTGAGATCCATCACCTTGAGACCTCGAGTATATATCTCATCGTAGCTGATGCTATCGAACTTGGTCGCAGTGGGATCCTTCTCGGGGTCGGCTGTATAAATACCATCGACACGTGTACCCTTCAACATTACATCGGCCTCTATTTCTATACCTCGCAATGCCGAACCGGTGTCGGTCGTAAAGAAAGGATTGCCTGTACCGCACGACATGATGGCAATCTCGCCACGTTGCATAGCCTCGATGGCACGCCACTTGCTATAGTGCTCGCCTATGGGGTGCATATCGATTGCGGTAAATACGCGAGCCTTTTGACCTATAGCCTCAAGAGCCGAGCTCAACGCCAAGCTGTTGATAACTGTGGCCAACATGCCCATTTGGTCGCCTTTCACACGGTCGAAACCTTTGGTTGCTCCGCTCAAACCTCTGAATATATTACCGCCACCGATCACTATGCCTATCTCTATACCCATATCGGCAATTTCTTTGATTTGGGTAGCATACTCACCGGCACGCTTGGGATCTATTCCATATTGTTGTTCGCCCATGAGCGATTCACCGCTCAATTTGAGCAAGATACGTTTGAATTTTCTCTCCATACCAATTATAGATTTATTAGTACAAATATAGTAAGTATTGGGCACAATATAAAATCAGTCTTGCTATTTTGCAACAAATGTAGCATTTATTCGCGCCTTAGCGCAAATATACAACCGAATAGCTCAACGATGCAAATAAATTGTAGGTTTTGTAACTTTAGCCTTTTTTATTTTTTCTATACCTATATATTTGTCTTGGCTCTATGTTATAAATAACAAAATTTTGTGTGGTTATATGATTTTAATACTACCTTTGCACATATACAGCTCAATATAAAGGTTATGAAAAAGTTTATATATACACTGCTTTTACTCTCTGTGGCTCTTCCCTCTTTGGCTACAAGCTATGAGAGACGATTGGCACGTATGAACGACCACTTTGACCACGCCGAGTGGACCGAAGTATTGCAAGAGACTAAAAAGATGGTCGACCTCAAACCTACCGACGTAGAGCCTTACTCGGCTGCATTGGTGGCTGCACAGTTTCTAAACGATATCGAAACCGAAAATAAGTATTTGAAACTCTCGCAAAACAACCGTGTGCATATAGACTCATTACTACAACATGTATACATACGCACAAGGCTCATCCACAACGCTCCGGTGTACGAAAAACTCTTGCTCAACCTCAAGGCCAACAACCGCTGGTTGGCTCGTGTGTTCAACATATATTTGCTCGACTACTACAACTTTGCTCGCAAGACACAAGAGACTATAAACGTTGCCAACGAGCTGCTGGTAGCTACCCCCGACAACATACGATTTAAGAAAATAAAGGCCAATGCTCTCTTCTACCAAGGCGATGAGAGAGAGGCGGTAGAACTATATGAGAATATCTTGCAGAGAGACTCTACCGACTACGAAACACTGACTTTCTTGGGTGCATACTACACAACATACGACCTCTTGGCAATAAGCGAAATAGACTCTCTATATATCAATGACGCACACCCCATCGACTCGGTATACAGCGCACACAAACAACAGATTATAGACAACCGCATTGCACGCACAATTGCAATGCTACGCATGGCACAAGAGATGCAACCGTCCGAGCACTTGAGCAATCAGATAAAACAGCTATCGGAAATAACCAGCCTGCTACCAACCCATCCCGAGAAACGAAAAGCCGGTAAAAACAAGGCTACTAAATAACAAAGGCAACCTCCTTGAAGGCATATTGACGCACACGACCATCGGTGTCGCACAACACCAAAAATCCCTCGGGTAGCACTTCTTGTATCTTGGCCGAAAACTCACCTTCGGCATCGCGATAGGTATAGAAGCCATCTTTGCGATAGAGCGCCAAGGCATACTCGCTTTGCAACACCGCCCGATTATTTATACACTGAGCATAGCGATGTGTAGTAGCCTCCAACACCTCGTCAAGTATCTTATCGAGATTATACTCCTCACCTGTAATCTGTCTCAACGATATAGGATTGGGGGCATCGCTCAGAAATTGTTGCTGGTTGATATTGAGACCTATACCTACAATTGTGCGAGAGATATTCATTCCCGACAAGTGATGTTCGATGAGAATTCCTGCTATTTTGCTATCACGATAATATATATCGTTGGGCCATTTGACACTAAACCCCTCGGCATATCTCGACAAGACATCAACAACAGCCAATGCCACGGCCTGCGACAAGACAAACTGCTCGCGCGCGGCTACACTTTCGGGACGCAGCAGATAGCTGAACGTAAGATTCATACCCGGCTCGGCCTCCCACGAATTACCTCGCTGTCCACGACCGGCCGATTGTGTATGTGTAATAACCACACACCCCTCTTGCTGTGAAGTCTCCACATCCAGGTTATCGAGATAAGTATTGGTCGAGCGAGTCTCTTGTAGTCTTATAATATGCCATTCCATTTTTTCCATTCGTCAAGTAGTTTGTTAATCTTTTCTCGTTGCAGGCGGTTGAACTTTTTCACCACCTCGCAATAGGAGTGCAATACCCATCCTTTTACCACATCATCGGGTAGACGATTGGTTACACTCACCGTGTTCCAATGCCTCTTGTTGCAATGAAATCCTGGCTCTACCTCGGCATAAGCATCGCGCAACTCCAGAGCATAATCCGGATCACATTTTACATTAAATCGCAATCCCGGATAGTCGAGGCCCAGGAAAAGAAATATCTTACCTTCGACCTTAAACACCAAAGTTGTATCGTCAAATGGTAGACACTCGGTAGCCAATGGCAACGATAAACAATAGTCGCGCAACGCCTCTATATCCATATTATCAATAGTTTAGTGGTGCCAAGAAAGCATCCTCTATATGTTCTATCTCGTAAGGAGGCTCCTTGCCCACAATAGAGATTACATCAAAACGCACCTCCATATCAAGGTCAAACATACGCATATATGCATCGGTAGCACGCACTATATTGCGTATTTTCTTTTCGGTCACAGCCTCCTCGGGATATGCAAAGTCGACACTACTACGAGTCTTCACCTCGACAATAACAATAGTAGCATCGCGATAGGCTACAATGTCAAGCTCATACTTGCCACTCACCCAGTTTATTTCGCGAATGACATAGCCCCGACTTATCAAATATTCGGCAGCATACTCCTCGCCGCTTTTACCCAATAGGTTGTGTTGCGCCATGACTATACATATATTTATAGTTGCAAATGTACAAAATTGGCACAAAAGTTGATTTTGAAAAACAGATTTATTTACTTTGTAGTATCAACACGCCAAATCTCGTAATGATGAATGCAAATAAAAACACCGTCATAGCAGCCTCAATCATCGCATTGGGACTTTTCTTCATGGGGCTGAGCGTAAAAAGTGGCCTCGAAAACAGCTTGAAAGATGAACGCATAGTATCGGTGCGCGGACTATCGGAACGCACTGTACCGGCCGACAAAGTGGTGTGGCCCTTGGTATACAAAGAGGTGGGCAACGACCTTGCTACGCTCAGCAAAGAGGTCGGACTCAAAAACAAAATTATCGTCGATTACCTCAAATCAAAAGGTATTACCGACGAGGAAATATCTATAGCCTCGCCCGAAATTATCGACCTGCAGGCCGAGCGATATGTGAGCCAAAACGTAATATACCGCTACAACCTCACATCGGTCATCACAGTTTCGTCGCAACAAGTAGATCTCGTACGCAACCTCATTAGCGCACAAGGTGAGCTACTTGACAAAGGTATCGCCATCGTTTCGGGCGAATACGACACACAGGTAAACTACCTCTTTACAGGTCTCAACGACCTCAAGCCCGATATGATAGCCGAGGCCACTCGCAACGCTCGCGAAGCCGCCGAACAGTTTGCCAGCGACTCCGATAGTAAATTGGGCAAGATAAAAACTGCGACACAAGGACAGTTCTCTATAAGTGACCGTGACCAATACACTCCTTACCTCAAGAACGTCCGTGTTGTTACATCGGTAGTATATTACCTCAAAGACTGATTGCAAACAATGAAGAAGAACAAAAACATACCCGCAGCACTCGACCGACTACGCAAGATAGTAAGCGAAATGGGATTTGAGTGCGAAGTTATAGACAAAGAGAATCTCTTTGTTTTTGAAGCAACCATTGATACCGACGATGGCGATACACTCAGTATCAACATAAATGTAACCGAGAATGGCGAAAACCACCTTATAGGCGACGGTAACTACATCGCACTGGAAGTATTTATACCATGCGAAGCTGAAACGATAGAAGAGGAGATGGAACTCTCATACTACATTATGGAACTCATCACCCATGTCGATCTCAGCACCATACAATACGTACCACAAACCAAGCAAATACTCATTTCGCGCGTAGAATGCATCAACGAAGGCATCAGCGACGACTTTATCGTCAATCACATTCTGGCTCCCTGTATCAACGAATTTCTCTATATATTCTACCTTATCGAAAGCCGAGCTCCACAAGCTTCCCCTGAAATAGAAGAGACACCCAAGCCTAACAAGAAGCAATATTTAAACTGAAAGTAATATAAACTACAACCCCATCCACCGCCATAGGCAAGTAGTGGATGGGGTATTTTTGTGAGTCATATCATAAAGGGGGAGCGAGGCAGGCATGTTTGCCCACTCTACTGTGGTATGTATATAAAAAACATCGCCCCGGCAACTTTCGTTGTCAGGGCGATTTAAGTGGCGGCTGCCTACTCTCCCACTTGCGCAGTACCATTGGCGTGACCGGGCTTAACTTCTCTGTTCGGGATGGGAAGAGGTGGATCCCCGGTGCTATA
>JAFZFQ010000010.1 GCA_017555825.1 Bacteroidaceae bacterium
ACTGAGCTATGGCACCGTTGCTTTTGCGAGTGCAAAGGTAAGTGCTTTTTTTGTATTGTGCAAGAGTTTGTGGCAAAAATATTATAAAAAAGTTGCGTTCCTTTGATGAATTTTGTGTTAATGCGCCTTGTAGTATGCTATGTCGCGTTTTTGTGAGGGTATCGCTTCGGTAAAAAATAGGTGCTTACTTGGTTCGTGTGGCGCGGAGTATCTCGCGTTTGCCTCCTATAGGGCCGGCGAGGCGTTCTACGGTGAGCCCCAGTGACGATAGCAGGCGTCGTATGTGCCCTTTGGCGCAGTAGGTGGTGAGCACGGCGCCTGGCGATAGGGTGTTGTATAATCGGGTAAAGGCCTCTTCACTCCACATTTCGGGCTGTTTCTCGGGAGCAAATGCGTCGAAGTATACAATATCGATGTTGTGGGGTAGTGGGTCGGTCAGGTAGTCGGCTTGGCGTTTTTCGAGGGTGAAGTGTGGGGTGATAGCCACGGGCTTGTTCCACTCGGCCGCATGTATGGCTTGTAGCAGGGAGTTGTCTACTTGCCGGTCGTAGGCGAGGTGTGATAGCAGTTGTGCTTCGACGGGATATTTCTCCAAGCTGATGTAGTGTACAGGATGGTCGGCGTTGGCTGCCATGGCCGTTACTATGGCATTGAGGCCTGTTCCGAAGCCTATTTCGAGCAGTCGCAAAGGTGTGCCATCGCTACGATGCATAAAGGCGCAGTCGCGATATATGTGTTCAGCCTCGGTGAGAGCACCTTTTACCGAGTGGTAGTGCTCGTCGAGTTCTTCTACATAGAGGGTTGCCGATCCGTCGGCGGTGGGTTCTACTATGATGTGAGGTTTGTCGTTCATGATGCAAAGGTAGTGTTTATGGTTGTATGTTGTGTTGCCTATGGGCATAAAGTTTTGCATAGCTTGTAGCAACAATGTGGCGTGGTGGGTTGTTATACTATTGCTTCTCGGTGTGAGTTTTAACCCTTAAATATTGACCTATATGAAAGCGATAGAGTGGATGGCTGCTATGTTGTGGGGCGCCTCGATAGGTGCTGCTGCAGCCTTGTTGTGGACTCCTTACGATGGCAAGCACATGCGTCGTAAAGTGTGTGAATTGTTGAGAAAAAGTGGTGTCTCTTGTTGTGATGGCGAGTGCGATTGCATGGCCGATGACAAGAGCTGTGATGAGGCAGAGTGTCGTTGTGAGAAACCCACGGTATAGTGTTAAGGGCGGCCGGCACATTGTGTCGGCTGCCCTGGTTGTGAAATAAAGAATCGTGAAGATGGAACATCGTGTCTCTGTTGAAAATCTTTACAATGAGCTGAGGCGTTATGTCGAGCTGCGACTACAGCGCCTCAAAATTGTTGTGGTAGAAAAGTGTGTCTATCTGCTTGCTGTTGTAGCCTTTGTGATGGTTGCGGCGTTGTTTGTAGTCATTGCCATTTGCTACTTTTCATTCTCTTTTGTACATTTGCTACAAATTTATGTAGGTGCCATTGCAGCATATGCCCTTGTGGCTATTATACTACTGTGTATGGTAGTATTGCTATATTGGCAGCGCCGGCGTTGGATACTCGACCCCATAGCACGCATGATGATTCGCATATTGATAGATGACGAGGAACTGAAGTGAGGAGGTGTGTATGAGACGAAATAATTTCTTTCCGTCCGATGCCGGACGACATGGCGACTTTGCTATGCTGTGCCATCGACGCCGACAAGTAGAGGCCGACATTGCACACCAGCAAGTGCGTGTAGCCGAGGTGTTGAGTAGGCTCATTTCGCCCCGCAATATGATGGGGGTGCTATCGGGTATGGCAATCGATGGTGTGAAAAGCGGATTTTCGCTTTTTGGCTGGCTCATGCATGGATGGCAATGGTGGAGCTTTGTGCGACGAATGGCCAAGCGTTTTTTGTAAAATATTTTAAAGACACACATAATATGAACGATTACACACAAGTGCGATTTACAGTAACACCTGCCGAGGAGGTTGTTACCGATGTATTGGCAGCAATGCTTGCCGAGGTAGGATTTGAGAGTTTTGTGCCCGATGAAGAGGGTATGACGGCCTATGTACCTCATGGCGCTTACGATGCCGAGGTGTTGGCGCAGATAGTGGCCGAATTTCCGCTCGAAGGTTATGCCATTACCTATACTACCGAGAAGATAGAAGGTGAGGACTGGAATGCCGAGTGGGAGAAGAACTATTTTCAACCTATTGTTGTAGACAACGAGTGTGTAATACACAGTACCTTCCATACCGATGTGCCTCAAGCTCGATACGATATACTTATTGACCCCAAAATGGCGTTTGGTACAGGACACCACCAAACAACCTGTCACATGTTGCGAGCCATACTTGCCACCGATATGACCGGAAAGCGCGTGCTCGACATGGGATGTGGTACGGCTCTCTTGGCCATTCTTGCCCGCAAGCATGGTGCGACAGATGTTACCGGTATAGACATTGATGAGTTTGCCTACGAGAATGCTCTCGAAAACATTCGCCTCAACGGTGTGTCTGATATAGATATACGTTTGGGCGGTGTCGATGCCTTGCGTGACGGCGAGCAATTTGACTATATCCTTGCCAATATCAACCGCAACATTCTCTTGGGTGATATGTGTAATTATGCTGCTCACATGCACAGTGGTTCGGTGATATTTATGAGTGGTTTCTATGTCGAGGATATGCCTATGTTGCAAGAAGAGGCTGCTCGACATGGATTGCGATTTGTGCGTCATGCCGAGGATAATCGCTGGACTATGATGGAGTTTGTAAAAGAGTAATCATTGCGATCGCTATAAAAGATGAAGCGGGGCGTGCTCTCACAGCATGCTCCGCTTCTTGCTTATGAAAAAAATGTAAATCTACTCTTTGCTATCGTTAGTGAGTTATGAGGATTTTTCGTAGTGCAAATATAAGGTGAATTTCTGGCAGAGTTCTTTGATAAATATCAAATATGTAGAAAAAGTAGTGCGCGTGTGGCAGCTTTTTGATAAATGTAAAAAAATAGCGTTTTCGATAAACAAAAACGGGTTGCGCCTATCTCAGGCGCAACCCGTCCCCTTTTCATCATGAGCTAATTAACTATCTTATAACAACCTTTTCTGTATAGACTTTGTTGGGAGTTGTTACTCGAACCATGTATACACCGTTAGTCAAATTTTCTGTCGAGAGAGTATTGTTGGCTGTCGCTGCAACCATTCGACCTCTCATGTCGTATACTGTAAGCTCTGTAACATCTACACCGTTTACGACTATTTCGTCGTTTTGTGTCATGATGCGGGGGCTTACTGTTGCCACGCTCTCAACACTGCTTGCTACTGCACCATAGAGACTGATATTGTCGAGGATGAGGTGCTCGCAATTCTTTGAGCGGAGGCGGAATGCTATATATACCGAGTCGGTATTGGCGTAGCTGCTGAGGCTGATACCACGGGTTTTGAAATCGGCACTCTCTGAGATAAACTCTTTCTCTGTAAAGTAGTACCATGAGTCATCACCATTGGTTGAAATCATAATTGAGTATGTCTCAAGGTAGCCGGGGTTGAATGATGCTGCGTCCCATACGAGGTGGGCATTTTCGCCTACGTTGAACGGAGGCAATACACACCAGCGGTCGGCTTTCTCAACGCCGTCGAGCCATGATGTTCCGGCCAATACGTGCTCGCCATAGAGGGCGTGATTTTGTATGTTGAAGATACCCCAACCGGCCTCGTTAAACTCATCTCCTGCCGAGGGATTGACAGTGCCTTCGTCTTCTGCGCGGAATGTGAACTCTTCGGGAAGTTGGCCGTCTTCAAAGTCCCAACGCATAGATGCTTCGCCCATCACGTTGAGTGTCAAATCACTTGCGTTGTTGTGCAATTGGTCGTCTTCGGTACAAGTTACCTCTACACTCATCTTGTATGTGCCAGGTATGAGGGTTTCGATGATACCTGTCAAGGCAAACTCTTTGTTCTCTTGTGCTTTGACGGTAATATTTTCGCTATATACCTCTTTCTCGTCAATCTTTACACTTAATGTAGCAGTAGCATCGCTGATACCATAGCTGCGTACGCTGAATTTGATAGTGGGCTTTGTACCTACGTGAACATATTCGACGGGATTCTTGATGCTCGATACTGCGAGGTCGACCGATTCGCTCGAAATTTTCTCGATAGTCACGTCATCAACGCACAACCAGTTTTCATCTTTGTCACTGAAGGCGTAGAAACCTACATATAGGTCTTGGGGTTTGTCAAGGTAGAAAATGTTGATAGACTCTTCGTATGCGCTACGTGCAAAGGGAGCATACTCTACTATCTTGTTGGTCATTGCATCGGGAGTACCGGCGTTGCCATAGTATACGCCCAACTTCTCGGGGTGAGTGTCGTCGCCCGAATACCAGAATTTGAGTACATAGTAGCCGGCTTCTTCTATCTTGATGGGTTCGAGAATAGCCCAGTCGTTACCATTGTTGTTCTTGTCGTAGTTGTAGGCAAGACATACATCGCCTGTGTGAGCCAAGCTCCACCAAGGATCGTTGTAGAGATCCCAGTTTCCGCTGTCTTCGTTCAAGTTGAAGAAGGTGATTCCATCTGTATATTCGTTGGCTTCAAATCCCATAAAGTAGGGGAGAGTGGCGGGTGCTTTGTGCAATACCTCTGTTGAGCAAGCGTTGTTTGAGGGGTTGAGGTCGTCGGGGTGTGAAGTGGCCGCGGTCAATGTAAACATTTTGCGGGGTGTTGACAAGTCGGCCTTGGCTGTAAAGGTGTATTCCATTTCTGCGCCGATGGCAAGTGCTTGATTGACGGTCTCGGTAGCTACAATTGTAGAATCTACGATCAATGTCAAGTCGAATGTATTAACATCGGCCATGCCGGTATTTTTTACCTTCACGGTTACGGTCTCTTGGTTGAGGGCAAAACCGCTTATGGGCGATACAAACTCTGTAACGCAGAGATCGACGGGGTTGCTTGCATTTTGCACCTTGATGTTGCCCAAATACAAGCGCCACTTGTCGGCGTCGCTGCATGCACGGAAACCAAGATATATAGGTTGGTTGGCTGTTACATTGGTCAAGATGAGGTGGTTGGTCTCTGTGTCGAGAAGTGCCATCTCTTCGCTGAGGCGGTTGGTCATGCCGTCTACTGTGGGTGTTGTGCCGTAGAAAACTTCGAGTTTCTCTACATACGAGCTACCTTTTGTCAAGAAACTGATGGCTACGGTACCTGTCTCGGTGGGAGTAATGGCGGGCGAGATGAGCCAGTCGTTGGCGCCGTTGGCACCGTTGTAGCTATAAAAAACGTGTGAAGGCTCGGCACTGCTGTCGAACTTCCATGTGTACTCGTCTTGATTGGCATCTACGACTGTCCATGCTGCAAAACTTTCTTCTGTAGCGAAGTCTTCTGTGTAAATCACTTGTGCAAATAGTGCTGTTGTGAAAAAGCACATTGCCGAAATTAAGGTAAAAAATCTTTTCATAAGGTTGTTATAAGTGCTCTTTTGTTATAACACTGTGAGGAAAGAGCTTAAAAATCCGTCACAATGCTTTGATTTAACTCTGCGCAAAAATATATCTTATTTTAGAATTGTCAATTGATATTTGTCAATTTTTCATTCTTTAACGAAAAATTGTGTATCTTTGGCATAAATAAGTCTCAAAAAATCTTGAAATGACAACGAAAATGGACTTGGTAGAATCATTTAGAGCAATTTATCCTATCCAGGATGCAACGGTCGATCGCCTCAAAGGTTACCTTGAACGTTGCACATATAACAAGGGCGAGCGTATTATAAAGCAGGGCGAGCGCTCTAAATATATATATGCGGTAGCCGATGGTATGGTGCGTTGCATGTATGAAGATGGCGACAACGAAGCTACACTACTCTTTGGCGTAGCAGGCAATATATTTGTGTCGTTGGCCTCTATAGTATATGGTCGGCCTTCGCAAACATCGTATGAGGCCATTACCGATGTAGAGGTTTATCGCATTTCGTTCGACGATTTTTGGGCTCTGTGCGATGAGTGTCCCGACTTGATGCGCTGGCAGACACATTATCAGCTATACCAAATGTATACACTCGAAAAGCGTAGCACCCTCACTGGTATAGGCGATGCCTACACCCGCTATCAGCAGTATATAAAAATGCGCGGAAAAAGTGCCATTGCTCAAATACCGCTCAAGTATATATCGCAGTATCTCAATATCTCGCAAGAGACTCTCTCGCGCATACGTAGTCGCATAGCACGAGGTGAATAGACATGTAATGGTTGTATGGTAGATGTTGTAGTATATATAATAGTAGCTGTAGTGTTACTTGGATGCTCGGCCATGTGTGTAGTGCTGGGCCGATATATAGCGCGAGGCGAGGGCGATTCGCTCATTGCCGGCTACAATACGGCCTCGAAAGAGGAGCGAGAGCAGTATGATATTGTGCGTCTGCGACGTATCGTATCGCTCGCACTCTACGGTATGGCAGCCCTTCTGCCGCTCTTTGGCCTCACCTCGCTATTGCCTGAGCGCTGTGCTATGGTGGCAACGCTGGCGCTTGTGGTTATTATGTGCGTAGGAGTGGTAGTAGTGGTGATTGGCGCCAATAAGTGGACTCGGAAAAAATAGAAAAAGCCCATAAATATGAAAAAAGCGACAGATGATGTTACTCATTTGTCGCTTTTTTGTCGGGGTGAGAAGACTCGAACTTCCGACCTCCACGTCCCGAACGTGGCGCGCTAACCAACTGTGCTACACCCCGAGTGCCGTTAGCGAGTGCAAAGGTACACAAAGTTTGCCAAAAACAAGCGACAGCTTTGCGAATTTTTTTGAGCAAATAAAAATATTGTCGAAAAAAGAGTGTAAAAATTTGGCGGTGAAGAGTAAAAGCAGTACTTTTGTGCGCTAATTCTGTTACGGGCTCAAGAAGAGTTGTCACGAAGACACCGCCCGGCAGAGATAACCTGAAAGATTAATAAATAAAATGTACGTAATCGTAGAAATTCAGGGACAACAATTCAAAGTCGAAGCCGGCAAGAAATTGTTCGTTCATTACTTGGGTGCTGAGAATGGTGCAGTTCTCGAGTTTGACAAAGTACTCTTGGTAGACAAAGATGGTGATGTAACCGTAGGTGCTCCTACCGTAGAGGGTGCAAAAGTAGTATGTGAAGTAGTTTCGCCCGACGGCAACTATGGCAAACCCGGTCTTGTTAAGGGTGAGCGCATTATTGTCTTCAAGAAGAAACGTCGCAAAGGTTATCGTCGCTTGAACGGTCACCGTCAATGCTTCACCGAAGTGTTAGTTAAAGAAATAGTTGCTTAACCTTAAAATTGTAGAAAAATGGCACATAAGAAAGGTGTAGGTAGTTCTAAGAACGGTCGTGAATCACATAGCAAACGACTCGGCGTTAAGGTTTACGGTGGTCAAATCGCTAAAGCCGGCAACATTTTGGTTCGTCAAAGAGGTACAGTTCACCATCCCGGTGAGAACGTAGGTTTGGGTAAAGACCACACTCTCTTCGCTCTCGTTGATGGTACAGTTATCTTCCGCAAGAAGAAAGATAACCGTTCGTATGTATCTGTAGAGCCTATGAACTAATCGGAAACGATACTTCGTAAAATATAACAAAGGCAGGTCATTGACCTGCCTTTGTTGTTATGTGGCGCATGCTGGTTCTGTTATTAGGTGGTTTTGTATGGCTCGGTATGGATGCTTACATAGGTTCCGGCGCCATATTGCTCTTTGAGTAGCTTCTCGATAATGATAGTTTTGTCGTGGGCTTCATTGAGCGAAATATTTCCGTCCATTCGTATGTGTACGTCGATTGCACAACTATTTCCTATACGACGTGTGCGTAGGTTGTGTGGCGCAACAACGCCTTCTACCGAAAGTATTATTTCTCTTATTTCGTCTTCTTTGCTTTTGGGTAGCGAGTGCTCAAGTAGTTCTGATAGGCTGTCTTTGAGAATTTTTATTGCTACCTTCATGATGAAAGCGCTCACAATTATGGCTGCAATGGGGTCGAGTACGCGCCATTTTTCGCCTCCAAATACAGCAAATCCAATACCAACCAGTGCGCCTATCGATGAGAATGCATCGCTGCGATGGTGCCAAGCGTTGGCTATTACTGCTTGAGAATTGAGCGAGCGCCCCTTGAAAACAGTGTACCGGTATACCAACTCTTTCGATACAATGGAGATCGCTGCAACAATAAATGCAATTATGCCCGGAGCGTCTAAAACTTCACCGTTGATTACACTTGCAATCTTATTGATGCCTTCAAATAGAATGCCTATGCCTACTGCGAGCAGTAAAAACCCAATAATTGCAGTAGCAAGGGTCTCGTATTTGCCGTGACCATAAGCGTGCGACTTGTCGGCCGGTTTGGATGATAGGCGCACAAACAGTATTACAATTATATCGGTAACAAAGTCGGATAGAGAGTGCGCTGCATCGGCTACCATAGCCGTGCTGTGTCCGACAAATCCGGCTATGAATTTAATTATCAGTAGGATGAGGTTTATGATACCGCCTACAATGGTTACTCGGTATATCTCCTTTTCTCGTGAAACTTGATTCATGACCTATCTATTGGTTTGATATGTAATCGTGTAGTTGCAAATATAGCTTTTTTATAGTGGGGAGTCAATTGATTTATTTACTTTTTGGGGTGTAGTGGTGCGAAATTGCAATTTTTTTATTAAATTTGTAGGCTAAACAACCACTAAGAGATGAGTCAAAATTCATTACTTACCAAGTTAAAAGACTTGCAGTTACGATTTGAGGAGGTGGGTACACTCATTACCGACCCTGCGGTTATTGCCGATCAAAAACGTTATGTAAAACTGACTAAGGAATATAGTGACCTTGAGAAAATCAATAAGGCAACCATTCGTTACGAAGGGCTGCTCAACTCTATAGCCGAGGCTCGCGAGATATTGGAGTCTGAAAATGACCCCGAAATGCGCGAAATGGCCAAGGAGGAACTCGATACATGTCAGGCGCAAATACCCGATATGGAGGAGGAAATAAAACTCTTGCTTGTGCCTGCCGACCCCGAGGATAGCAAAAATGCCATCGTCGAGATACGTGGTGGTACAGGCGGTGATGAGGCGGCAATTTTTGCCGGCGACCTTTTCCGCATGTATTCGAAGTATTGCGAAACCAAGGGCTGGAGCTTGAGCGTATCAAGTTTCAACGAAGGTACATCGGGAGGCTACAAGGAGATTATCTTTGCCGTGAGTGGCGATAATGTATATGGTACAATGAAGTATGAGAGTGGTGTACACCGTGTGCAACGTGTGCCCGCTACCGAGACTCAAGGCCGCGTGCACACATCGGCTGCTACCGTAGCCGTGCTACCCGAGGCCGAGGAGTTTGATGTGGAAATCAATGAGGGCGAAATCAAGTGGGATACCTTCCGCTCGGGTGGTGCCGGTGGTCAGAACGTGAACAAGGTAGAGTCGGGAGTTCGCTTGCGTTATGTGTGGCGCAACCCCAATACCGGTGTGTCGGAAGAGATTCTTATCGAATGTACCGAGACTCGCGACCAACCCAAGAACAAGGAGCGTGCACTCTCGCGATTGCGCACATTTATCTACGACAAGGAGCACCAAAAATATATCGACGACATTGCCGCACGACGCAAGACCATGGTGTCGACCGGCGACCGCAGTGCCAAGATACGCACCTATAACTATCCGCAAGGTCGCATTACCGACCACCGTATAGGTTACACCATATACAACTTGCCTGCATTTATGGATGGCGATATACAAGGCTGTATAGACCAACTTATCGTTGCCGAGAATGCCGAGCGACTCAAAGAGAGCGAATTATAATAAACACCCTATAATTATTTAGTAATATGAATAGACAAGAACTTTTCGAGAACATCCGTCGCAAGAAATCATTCCTTTGTGTAGGTCTCGACACTGATATTCGTAAAATCCCCGCACACTTGCAAGATCGCGAGGATGCTATTTTTGCTTTCAACAAAGCTATTATCGATGCTACTGCCGACCTCTGTGTGGCATATAAGCCCAACTTGGCTTTCTACGAGAGCCTTGGCTTGGCTGGTTGGCAAGCCTTTGAAGATACAGTGCGATACATTCGCGCCAACTATCCCGACATACTCATTATTGCCGATGCCAAACGTGGCGATATAGGCAATACCAGCGAGATGTATGCTCGTAGTTTCTTTGAGCACCTCGACATTCACGCTGTTACTGTAGCTCCCTATATGGGCGAAGATAGCGTAAAACCCTTCCTCAACTACGACAATCGTTGGGTTATCGTATTGGGATTGACTTCAAACAAAGGTTCGCACGACTTCCAACTCACAGCCGACGCCAATGGCGAGCGCCTCTTTGAGAAGGTATTGCGCGTGTCGCAAACATGGGGTACTACCGACAATATGATGTTTGTTGTGGGTGCTACTCAAGGTTCGTTGTTTGAGGATATACGTCGTGTTGCTCCCGAGCACTTCTTGCTCGTACCCGGTGTTGGTGCGCAAGGTGGTAGCCTCAGCGAAGTAGCCAAGTATGGTCTCAACGACCACTGTGGTCTTATCGTGAACTCATCACGCCAAATTATTTATGCCGACGGCACAGAAAACTTTGCCGAGGCTGCACGTGCTCAAGCCTTGGCCGTGCAACAAGAAATGGAACAAATACTTAAAGAGAGAGAAATAATTTAATAACCCTTAATAATTGGAACTATGAAAAGTGTAAAAGGAACTCAAACCGAGAAGAATCTTCTTACTTCATTTGCAGGCGAAAGCCAAGCACGCATGCGTTACAACTACTTTGCAAGCGCTGCTAAGAAAGAGGGATATGAGCAAATAGCTGCTATCTTTGAAGAGACAGCCAACCAAGAGAAAGAGCACGCAAAACGCATGTTTAAATATCTCGAAGGTGGTATGGTAGAGATTACTGCATGTTACCCCGCAGGTGTTATCGGTACAACAGCCGAAAACCTCCGCGCTGCTGCTGCCGGTGAGAACGAAGAGTGGACTACCGACTATCCTCGTTTTGCCGAAATCGCTGCTGAAGAGGGTTTCCCCGAAATCGCTGCTATGTATCGCAATATCGCACTTGCCGAGAAGGGTCACGAGGAGCGTTACCTCGCATTCTTGGCCAATGTAGAGAATGGTACTGTATTTGAAAGAGCCGAGAACACTGTATGGCAATGCCGCAACTGTGGCTTCATCATGGAAGGTACTAAGGCTCCCAAAGCATGCCCCGCTTGCTTGCATCCCCAAGCATACTTCGAGGTTATGAAAACAAACATCTAATTTGCTTGTTTAATTATTAAAACTATCCAATAAAATTATATGCAAACAATAGATAAGTTCAACTTTGCAGGCAAAAAAGCCATTGTACGTGTCGATTTCAATGTACCCCTTGATGAGAATGGTCACATCACCGACGATACTCGTATTCGCGGTGCATTGCCCACATTGAAAAAGATTCTTGCCGATGGTGGTAGCCTCATTATCATGTCGCACATGGGTAAGCCCAAGAAAAATCCCGACATGAAATATTCATTGGGTCAAATTGTAGATGCCGTGTCTGAGAAATTGGGCGTGAAGGTACAATTTGCTCCCGACTGCATGAAGGCCGATGAGGCTGCTGCAGCACTTAAACCCGGTGAGGTGCTTATGCTCGAAAACCTCCGTTTCTATGCTGAGGAAGAGGGCAAGCCTCGTGGCGAATTTGCTACCGATGAGGAGAAAAAAGCTGCTAAGGCTGCTATGAAAGAGCCTCAAAAGGAGTTTGCTAAGCACCTTGCTTCGTATGCCGATTGCTATGTAAACGACGCTTTCGGTACTGCTCACCGCAAGCACGCTTCTACAGCTATCATTGCCGACTACTTCGATGCCGACCACAAGATGCTCGGTTATCTCATGGAGAAGGAGGTAGAGGCTGTAGACAACGTATTGAGCAACATCAAACGTCCCTTCACTGCTATCATGGGTGGTTCTAAGGTTTCTACCAAGATTGGTATCATCGAGAATTTGATGGACAAAGTAGACAACCTCATCCTCTGCGGTGGTATGACCTATACTTTTGCCAAGGCTCAAGGTGGTAACATCGGTAAATCTATCTGTGAGGATGATAAGCTCGACCTCGCTCTCGAAATCATGGCTCAAGCCAAGGCCAAGGGTGTAAACCTCGTGCTTGGTGTAGACTGTGTTGCCGGTGATGACTTCTCTAACGAGGCCAACACTCAAGTTGTAGATGTAAACAACATCCCCGAGGGCTGGGAAGGTATGGATGCAGGTCCCAAGACTCGCGAACTCTTTGCCAATGCTATCCGTGGTTCTAAGACTATTCTCTGGAATGGTCCCGCCGGTGTATTCGAGTTTGATACATTCTCGGGTGGCTCACGTGCGGTTGCCGAGGCTATCGCCGAGGCTACCAAAGAGGGCGCATTCTCACTTATCGGTGGTGGTGACTCGGTAGCTTGTATCAACAAGTTTGGCATGGCCGACCAAGTATCATATATCTCTACAGGTGGTGGTGCTTTGCTTGAGGCTATCGAGGGTAAAGTTCTCCCCGGTATCGCTGCTATCAAAGGTTAATAGCAACCTTTATCAATAAAAAAACTGCTGTACTACAATTGTGTGGTATAGCAGTTTTTCTTTGTCTTATAGGATGCTGTTATTGGGCTATGCGTTGCATGATGATGGCCGATGTGTAGCCTTGCGGGGTCTTAATCCACTGTTGCAGAGTGCCCGATTGTGTAAATTGGCAGCGGGAAAAAATGTGCAAAGATGCAAGATTGTCGGCACCAATGGTGGCGTATAGCGAATCTATGCCGAGAAACTCTTGTGCATAGCGACACAGTGCTACAAGTGTGCTTGTGCCGTAGCCTTGTGAGCGATGTGAGGGTGTGATATATATGCCCACGCCTGCGCGACTGTTGCGAGGGTCGAACTCGTAGAGGTCGGCAATGCCTATGCGCTCGCCCGAGTGGGCATGTACTGCTATAAGGCGCAATTGACGATCTTGGTATATATCGGCTTGGTATGTATCGATGTATTGTTGTATCATGTAGCGCGACATGGGAGCTACGGTCGACGATACCTTCCACGACTTGCTATCGTTCTCGGCGAGAAATATGAAGTCGAGGTCGGACGGCTCTACGGCACGCAATATTATATCTTGTTCTTGTAGAATGCTTGTGCTCATAGCTTGCGATGTTTGCAGTAGAAATATATGAGTGCAGCAGTGTGCTTGCGACCTATACGGCTGAAAGGACTGCGGTTGGTGATGCGTTTCCAATGATGAACGATGCTCACATGGGGTAGGTAGGCGGTGCGCCAACCCGCCTTGCGGGCACGAATGCAGTAGTCGGCGTCTTCAGGGCCGTAGAATATCTTTTCGTCGAGCAGTCCTATCTTCTCAATCACTTCGCGACGTATAAGTTGGCATGCGCCTATGATGTAGGTAGGCTCAAAGGGTGTGCCCAAGGCTATCTCGTGGGCATAGTAGTCGGCGGGGGCGTTTCCTCCGAAGCGTGATTGTAGTACATTGCGCACTTTGATGGCAAGTGAAGGATAGGGCTTGTAGCTCTCTTGTGTATCGCCTTGTGTGTTGAGTAGTCGGCAACCGCATATACCGCATTGAGGGTTTTGTTGCATGTATAGCAACATTTCGGCAAGTGCTTCTCGATTGGCTATCGTATCGTCATCGAGTAGCCACACATAGCGACCTCTTGCACGTTCGATGCCACGGTTGCGAGCGTATGCCACACCTCTATTCTCGGGAAGGCGGTGGTACAGGGCTTGTGGGTAGTTATTGGCTATAAATGCATCGGTACCATCGGTCGAACCATTGTCGATAATGATTATCTCACTATCGGTGGTAGCTGTGAGTGTATCTTGCAACGAGGCAAGTGCCTCGCGCAGATAGTTCAGTGAGTTCCAACAGATGAGTACGACCGATAGTTGCATTATCCAAATAGTTTGATTTTAAGCGCTTTGAGCGCGTGGAAAAACTCTGACCAGCTTGTAAATCGACGCAAGTGCGACCAAATGACATAGGGCGACAGGAAGTATCGCAAATTGTAGCGGTAGAGTATTTTTTCCATGTCGCGTGCCGATAGGTGCGGGTAGTTGAGTATCGACTCACGTTGCACATTGGTAGGGGTATATTCGCCACCTGCTATCCAATTATTCTCCTTGGCGAGCTTGTAGAACTCAGTGCCGGGGAAGGGAGACACGATGTTGAACATAATCTGGTCTACGCGCAACTTCTGAGCTTGACGCAAGGTGTCGCGCAAAGTCTCCTTGGTCTCAAGTGGGCTTGTGCCTATGAGAATGTTGAGTTTTACGGGTACTTTGTATTTCTTGAGCAAGCCTATGGCGTTGTATATCTGCTCGCGTGTAATACCTTTCTTGATGTATTTGAGAATCTCGTCGTTGAACGACTCAATACCGAGGTCTACATACAAGCAACCCGACTCGCCCAGCATGCGGGCAGTGGGCTCGGTAATGGTATCGACACGTGCTTGGCAACCCCATTTGAAGTCGTACTTCTTGAGTATACGACACATCTCGGCAGTGCGCTCCTCGGTCCATATAAACTCGTCGTCCATGAAACCTATCGCTTTATATCCGGCTTCGTGTAGTTCTTTGAGCTCGGCCTCTACGTTCTCTATCGAGCGATACGAGATAGGAGGCTTGCGGTTGTGCTCGCTACGGTATTCCAACTCGCGCGCAAACGACAGTGAGCTGGGTACACAGTAGATGCACTTGAAGGGGCAGTTGCGCGAGGTTATCATGGTGGTGTAGGGCGAAAGTTTCAGCTTGGGGTTGTGAAACTCACGACCTTTCAGATGATGACGTGCCGGGAAGGGCAACTCGTCGAAACTCTTGGAGGGTTGACGAGGAGGATTGTGTGTGAGAGTACCTTTTTGCAGGTATGACAATCCCTTTATTTCGTTCCACGCTGCGCCATCGCGCACAGCATTGGTCCATTCGAGAGCAGTGTATTCGGGTTCACCTCTCACTACCACATCGCGTGCATGATCGATGTAGAGTCGGGTAAAGTATGTTGCACCGGGGCCCAAGAAGCAGATGTATGCTTCGGGGTGAGCTTTGCGTATGATGTCGCGTGCCTGCAGGTCGGCAGTGCGCGATAGGTTTACACTCCATATATAGTATATATCGCTGGCATCGTTGGCGATGAAACGGGTGAAGTCGTCGGTCGTCTGCTTGTCGTATACAAAGTCTACATACGACACATCGTATCCGTGTTTTTCGAGCATGGCTACCACATAGAGCTCGTATATATTGGGAGCAGGATATACGACGCGTGTGCAGCCCGCGGTGCGTTCGGCGGGGGCTTCTTGGGTAGGCTCGGGAGGTATGACAAAAGTTATTTTCATGTTACATGATGTGTGATGCCATCGAGGGCATGTGTTCTATATATAAAACGAGCAAATGCCTATTTTATTGTCTTTTACTTGTTATGTAGTTCTGCTTATCAGCTCTTGAAACTCTCGCCAAAGGGTGTGCGGTTGAGGATGGAGCGACCCAAAGTTATCTCGTCGGTATACTCCAACTCGTCGCCTACCGATACGCCTCGGGCTATGAGTGTAATGCGCACATCGTATGGGGCAAGTTTGCGGAAGATGTAGAAATTGGTTGTGTCGCCTTCCATTGTGGCACTCAGCGCCAATATTATCTCCTTGATGCCACCTGCTGCTACGCGTTGCACGAGGCTCTCTATTTGCAAGTCGGCGGGGCCTATGCCATCCATGGGCGAAATAACACCGCCCAATACGTGATAGAGTCCACGGAATTGGCCTGTAGCTTCTACGGCCATTACCTCACGCACATTTTCTACCACGCAGATGGTAGAGCTGTCGCGAGAGGTGTCGGCACACAAGGCACAAGTATCGGTGTCGCTTATGTTGTGACACACGTTGCAATACTTGATGTCGTGGCGCAACCGGGTGATGGCTTGGCTGAAGTTGTCTACATCGCTTTTCTCTTGCCGTAGCAGATGCAATACCAATCGTAGGGCTGTCTTGCGACCTATGCCCGGTAGTTTGGCAAATTCGTTTACGGCATTTTCGAGTAATGTAGATGCAAAATTTTGCTCCATAGAGGGTGACTATCGTAGCGGTTATTATAGACAGTGCCTGATAATTATCAGGCACTGTGATAGTGTCGGTATTTTAGTTGCTTATCAACCAAGACGCTCGATGGCAGTGCGCAAGCGAGCGATGGTCTCTTCGCGACCCATGATTTCCGAGATGTCAAACATGTGCGGGCCTTTGCAATAACCTACAACGGCCAATCGGTATGCGTTCATCACGTTGCCCATGTGGTAGCCTTTCTCGGTAATCCAGCCCAAGACAATCTCTTCGGCAGCTTTTGACTCCATTGAAGGCAAGCTCTCGATGATGGCAATGAGTTCGGCCATGCGAGCACCCATGCCTTCGTCCCAACGTTTGCGCACCGATTTTTCTTCATACTCAGTAGGAGCTTCGAAGAAGAATGCTACTTGCTCCCACAATTCGTTTACAAAGTTTACACGGCTCTTGACGAGAGAAACAATGCGAGTGAGTGTATCTATATCGCAGTCGTGACCTTTGACCTTGACTGTGGGCATAAACATCTCGGCTACCTCACGATCGCTACGCATTTGCAGGTATTGGTGGTTGAACCACTTGCCCTTCTCGTAGTCAAACTTGGCACCGCTCTTGCTGCAACGATGCAAGTCGTAGAGCTTGATAAGCTCATCCATCGACATGATTTCTTGCTCTGTACCGGGGTTCCAGCCGAGCAACGCAAGGAAGTTGACAACAGCCTCGGGCAAGTAGCCTGCCTCGCGGTATCCCGACGAAACCTCGCCACTCTTGGGGTCGTGCCACTCCAAGGGGAATACGGGGAAACCAAGACGGTCGCCGTCGCGTTTGCTCAACTTGCCTTTACCGTCGGGCTTGAGCAACAAGGGAAGGTGTGCAAAGCGGGGCATGGTATCTTCCCAACCAAAGGCGCGATACAACAGTACGTGCAAGGGAGCCGAGGGCAACCATTCCTCACCACGGATAACGTGAGATACCTCCATTAAGTGGTCGTCTACGATGTTGGCAAGGTGGTAGGTGGGTAGATTGTCGGCCGATTTATACAATACTTTATCGTCGAGAATTGATGAGTTGATAACAACTTCGCCACGGATGATGTCGTTTACCATTACGTCCTCGCCGGGCTCAATTTTGAAACGAACTACATACTTCTCGCCGGCCTCGATAGCAGCTTTTACCTCTTCGGCACTCATGGTGAGAGAGTTGCGCATGCTCATACGAGTCGATGCGTCGTATTGGAAGTTGGCAATCTCGTTGCGCTTGGCGTCGAGCTCCTCGGGGGTGTCGAATGCGATGTAGCCTTTGCCGTTTTCGAGCAATATGTCGACATATTTGCGATAGATATCTTTACGCTCCGATTGGCGGTAGGGGCCATAGTTGCCACCATAACCTACACCTTCGTCAAACTTGATGCCCAACCATTCGAGGGCTTCCATGATATACTCCTCGGCACCGGGCACAAAGCGTTGTGAGTCGGTATCTTCAATACGGAAAATCATATCGCCACCATGTTGGCGTGCAAACAAGTAGTTGTACAATGCAGTGCGAACACCACCAATGTGTAGTGCTCCGGTAGGGCTGGGTGCAAAACGCACTCTTACTTTACGTTCGGTCATAATATTATGTGAGTTTATTGTTTTATTTTTCTTTGTGTTGCTACATTTGTAGCAATGCCTATCTTTTCAATTTACAAAGATAGCGATAAGCGAGAGGAGAACAAAATAAGTTTACTTATTTTTTATCCCGAGCGTAGCTATCTTGGGCGAAAGCCAAAGATAAGGAGAACGATAAGCGAGAGGAGAACAAAATAAGTTTACTTATTTTTTATAGCAAGAAACGGTAGCTTGCTCCGATGCTGAACTTGTGGAAGGGCCAATCTATAAAGCCCACTTGGTAGCTTGCATTCAGAGCCAATCGGTCGAAGTTCCACGAGGCATTGGCCTTGAGAGTCATCGGTGCATCGCCGTCGCCTTCCCAACCCACATAGCCGCTATATTCGGCGGCAAGATACAATCGCTTGGCATTCAACGAGAGTTTCAGACCATACATCACAGCATCGTTTTGTCGGCCGTTGTCGGTTTGCCAACAGAGGAAACCGCCCGAAGCGGCAATTCTCAGTCGCACATCGTTGCCCTTTAAGATCTTTTCGTGGCCAAATGTGGCATCGAAAAAGTAACCCGGGCTATCGTAGTAGCGAGCACGCTCGTAGTGGTCGCCCGAGGCACTCTTCAGTGCCACTCGTATAGCCATATCTATGTGATGTTTCTCTTGCATGAGCACCATAAAGTCGGTAGAGACATATATATCGCCTGTGACCGACCCTGTCATAGTACCCTCATAGTCGACTCGGCGAAATTGGTTGATAGCCTCACCGCAGCGATAATATTCGTATAGATTTCCCCATACGACAAGATTTACTCGGGGCGAAAACAGCGGAATGGTGAATTTTATGTAGGCACATGTGGTATAGTCCTCTTGGCAACCCCGGGTAGTGCCTATATAGTTGTCGCAGCTCACATCAACTCTCCACGCATCGGAGGTGCGACCATCGAGCATATCGGGCACGGGAAATGCGTTGGGGCCAAAGTATTTGGGCGCAATCTTCGAGGGGATAGATAGGCTGGGATGCTCCAGCGGTGTTTGAGCCCAAGAGCAACCTATCGCAACTAATATTGCGATGGCAGTAGTGTATAACCGGTGTAGAGTCATGTTGTTGTGTGTGTATAGGTGGCATTTATTCATCTCCCAGCTCGGCAAGGAGTTTTTTCAGTTCCTCGTCGGTCTGAGTCAAGCGAGTTTTGCAAAATTTGAGCAATGTGAGTGCTTGCTTGGTATAGTCGCGCAAGAGGTCTATGTCGCAGTTGGGGTCTTGCAACTTGGCTGTTATCTCCTCCAATTGCTTCATGGCTTGGGTATAGGTGAGCTCTTGTGCTGTTTCGGTTGCTTTCTTACTCATTATCTTCTTTTTTAGAGGTTGCTGTTATATGTGCTTGGGCAGTGCCATCGGCCATGTGTATCTCTACGGCAGTGTCGGTGGGCAGGTCGTCAACACTGCGCACCACACGGTTGTTGTGTGTCACAAGTGTGTAGCCACGAGCCAATGTGGCTTCGGGCGAGAGTAGGGCAATGGTGTGAGCCATATTGTCGAGGCGTTGTTGCTCCTGGCGTAGTAGCATGGCTGTACGTTCGGGTACGAGCATCGACATGAGTGATAGGCGATTGTGCTCACCTGCTATCTTGTCGGTTGCGCTACGACTCACGATGTGAGCCCAATTTTGTTGCTTCACGGCTTCGTTGTGTAGCCTTTGCGATACAATATAGGGAACATTGCTTGTGAGTTGTTGTAGACGAGTGCTTTCTCGTAGTAGGCGAGTGCTTACAATGTCGGTTACTTGTTGTCGCAGGGCTTGAGTAGCCAGGTCGGCAAGTCGCATGCGCTCGATGAGCCATTCGGCTGCTGCGGTAGGTGTCTTTACCCTCACGGCGGCAACGTAGTCGAGTATTGTCTCGTCGCGCTCATGGCCTATACCCACGATGACGGGTAGCGGAAATTGGGCTACATTGGTGGCAAGAGGGTAGGTGTCGAAACTCGAAAGCTCGGAGGTAGATCCTCCGCCTCGTATGATAACAACGCAGTCGAAGTGCTCGATGTGTGTGTGGATGCGGTTTAGTGCCTCGATAATTGATGCTTCGGTGTGCTCGCCCTGCATAGTTGCGGCAAAAAGCACAGGGTAGAACCTATAGCCGTAGTTGTTGCCTTGCAGTTGGTCTATAAAGTCGCCATATCCGGCAGCCGTGCTCGACGATATGATAGCTATGCGCTGTGGCAAAGTGGGAAGGGGCAATTCTTTGTTGTCGTTGATAGTGCCATCTTCTTCGAGTTGTGCCAGAATTTCGGCACGACGACGAGCTGCCTCGCCTATCGTGTAGGTGGGGTTGATGTCGTGGATGACGAGGCTCATGCCGTAGAGTTCGTGATATGTAACCGATACCAACACCAACACCTTGATATTGGCCGACAGCCTCTGCCCGGTAACTTGCTCAAAATAGGGTTGCAACAGGTTGTAGGTGTTGCTCCAGATGATAGCGCGTTGTCGGGCTGTAGTATTGCCTTTGCGGTCTTTGTCGACAAGTTCCAAGTAACAGTGCCCATTGCGGTTGGGATGGCACTCGCTTATCTCGGCACACACCCAATATTCATCGGCAAGCGTATGCTCCAATGCCTTACGGATGTTGAGGTTCAACTCTGTCAGGGTGTATACATGCTCTTGGTAGTCGTTCATCTTATCTTATTATTATCTTTTGAGCTCTTTGGATGTCGTTGCTGGTGAGTGTAACGATGTAAATGCCACGCTCGATGTGTCCCAAATAGAACTCGTTGGTGCCTTGCGCAAGGACTCTGCTTGTTACCATGCGACCACATGTGTCATAAAGAACGAGTGTCGTAGTATGGTGTGTGGCGGGTAGGTGCAATGTGTTGTTGGCAACATATATGTTGTAGCTGTTTGCCGTGGTGCTATCTACGCCATTGGCATTGTTGTGTATGGCATATATGTCGGGGAGCCCATAACCAATGAGAGAATCGGGCGTGTGGTATTGCGAAGCTCCTCGCTGTACACGCTCTATGAGTTCGGCAACACTCCATTCGGGGTGCGCTTGCCACAGACAAGCCAATGCACCGGTCATGAGAGGTGTGGCAAAAGAGGTGCCCGTAACCGATGTTATCATGCCATCGGTGTTGAGTATCTTGGTGTTGTTGCCAAGAGCTACCACGTCGGGCTTGACGCGACCATCGGCCGAGTAGCCTACACTGCTGAAGTTGCTGTGCGAGCCATCGCTGTTGATGCTACCCACGGTAATGATACCTTCGGCATCGCCGGGAACCACAATTTTTTTCCACGTTTTGCTATATTCGTTTCCGGCAGCTGTAACAACCAACAAGCCTTTGCTTGCGGCGATGGTTGCACCTCGCGAGCAGAAAGCTGTTTTGCCATCCATGTCGGCATGTGTATAGCTCATATCAGGGTCGTCGTATAGGTTGTAGCCCAACGATGAGGTGATGATATCGGCTCCTACGCTATCGGCCATTTCGGCTCCTGCTACCCAATAGTCTTCTTCAATAGGGCACTCGCGATTGTTGTCTTCGGTTGTTATGAGCCAATAGTTGGCATCGGGAGCGGTACCTATTTGGCTATTGGGTGCATTGGTGGCCATACACATAAGCACCGATGCACCGTGGTCTACGCCGTTTTTATATGAGAAAGAGCGACGAGTAAAGTCGTGTGTGCCCAAAATCTGCGATAGGTCGATATAGGGGTGCATGTCGATGCAATAAAAACCTGCATCGAGCACAGCAATAGTCATGCCATTGCCTCGGTAGCCGGCTTGGTGCATGGGGGCAAGGTTGAGTTGATTTATTTGATGCCATGAAGCGCCATAATATGTGACCAATTCATCGGGGTATGTCTCATTGTCATCTTCCTCGACGGCCTCTTGACGTGTGGCGTACTTGGCATGTAGGGGTATTACAGTCTCTTCGTTCTGTACGCACTCTATTTTTTCGACAAACGGTAGTTGCTCTATTGTGTTTATGGTAACATAGTCGCCTGGAGCAACGACCACGGTGTTCATCCATCGCGAAGTTACGACAATCTTAAATCCAAGATCTTTTATTTGCTGTATGTATGAGTCGCAAACGGGGAGGTCTTGTTGTGTAATTTCAATATTGTGTCGGGCACGTCGTTCTATAGCTTTGGTCGAGAGAAACTCCTCGGGGCGGTCTATGCTGTATGAACTCTCGGCTTTGTCGGTGAGCCACACACGATAGCGATTGCGCACCTGTCCTACCGTGCACAGTGTAACGAGTGCAAGGAGTATGACGCTTATGAGTC
Organism: Bacteroidaceae bacterium; assembly: GCA_017555825.1. Lineage (GTDB taxonomy): Bacteria > Bacteroidota > Bacteroidia > Bacteroidales > Barnesiellaceae_A > Barnesiella_A. Next base: position 21,973 of record JAFZFQ010000010.1, read on the forward strand.
GTTTGTTCATTGGATATGGTATTTTTTCAATAATTTGCTATCTTCTATGATGCCACCACCTACGACTACATCACCATCGTATATTACCGCCGACTGACCCGGTGTGAGGGCCGATACGGGTGTGGCAAAGTGCACTATGGCATTGCCATCTTCTTGCATTTCGATGCGTGCCTCTACGGCATTGCTACGGTATCGAATGCGTACTGTGAGGTGGTTGTCGGGTTGGTATTGCTCGTCAAATCGCACACCCGATAGTAGTGCAGTCTCTTGCATTAGCTCCTCGGCAGTGCCCAATCGGATGGTGTTTTTGGCGGCATTGATGCGTATGACGTAGGCCGGATGCCCGAGAGCTATCTCCAAACCCTTGCGTTGTCCTATGGTGTAGAATGGATAACCCTTGTGTTGACCGAGTTTGCGACCTACTTGGTCTACAAAGTATCCGCCACCTACTTGGGCATCGAGCCCGGGCACCATGTCGCGCAGGAAGTCGCGGTAGTCGTCGGGTACAAAGCAGGCTTCCATGCTCTCTTTTTTTGTTGCCTTTTGTTCAAATCCCTTTTGGGTTACATAGGCTTTTATCTCTTGCTTGTCGCGCTCGCCCAGCGGGAACAAGGTGCGAGCCAATTGCTCCTCTGAGAGTCGCCACAGGAAGTACGATTGGTCTTTTTTCTTGTCTACTCCACATGCCAGCATGGGCTTGCCGTTGCGATGTACGATGCGAGCGTAGTGGCCTGTAGCAATGCGACTACATTGTAGGCGGTCGGCCTCTTCGAGCAGATATTTCCACTTAAAGAATCGGTTGCACATAACGCAAGGATTGGGGGTGCGTCCACGCATATACTCGTCGATGTAGGCTTGTACAACCTCGGCGCGGAAAGCCTCTCGAATGTCGAGTGTGTGGTGCTCTATATTGAGTCGCTCGGCAAGTTCGCGGGCCTCAAGAATGTGGTTGGGTTCTTCTTGTTGGGGCGATGAGAATTGTGAGGGTACATCCCACATACGCAGGGTGAGGCCCACTACCTCATAGCCCTCGTCTTGTAGTAGCATACACACGGCCGAGCTATCTACTCCACCACTCATTCCCACCAGTATACGTTCCTTTTGCGACATAATATTTACAGCCTTTCTCTTGTAGACAAAGGTAAGTAATATTTCGGTAAAATGCGAAAACGAGAGTTTGTAAATATGTTAATCGCACAAATCTTTTACTGAGGAACTTTCAGCAGTGTGATGTATGTGTCGCTATAGGCCTCATAGTAGCCGTTGCGCTTTATAAAATCGGCCAGGAGCAGAGCCTTTTGATGTAGCTCGGGGTGCTCCAAGGCGTTGAGATAGTCGGTCTTAGAGAGGTCTTCGTAATAGAAATGCGGAATGACTATCAAGGGTAGTTGACGTGAGCTATGCTCGGCGTCGAATAGTTTTTGTCGGAACATTTCTGTGCCCCAAAAAGTGCTCCACGGTGAGCCCAAATAGGGTTGCATGCCGGTTAGGTAGTGTAGCATGGGGGCGTTGTCAAACACCAATAGATAGTTGCCGGGCATGCGGTGTGCGAGGGTGACACTCACAATATGGTCGGTGAGTTGCGCACGCTCGTATGAGGTGAATGTCGTGGCCGAGGTTGCTATCTGTGGGCGATGTGTCTTCAGCAATCGACTGCCATTGTCAAAGTAGCACACACTGTGTGTAGTTACAAAAAAGAGGAATGCAACACCGGCGATAATGTGTATGGGGCGCGACGAGGTGTTGTCGATAGCTATGCGGTAGTGATAGTCGCGATGGTCGTCGATGTTGATGTTGCACTTGATAGGACGTCGTATGAGGTCGATGAGCATAGGCATGCCCAGCCATAGGCATGAGTTGCATATATTACCGTATGAATCGCCTCCGAGAGGTATGATGAAAAGTGCTGCCAATGCGCTTAATGCCAATATCAAGTAGGTGCTGTTATGGCGGTTGATAAAGGCATAAATGAGTGATGCCGAGGTTACAGCACCCCACATAGCATAGATGTTGCGAACAAGCAACGAGTAGAGCAATGCCGAGCAGATAACTACCATTATCAGTTCACGACCTTTTATCTTGATATGCTCGGTTGCTATTATATAGATGAGGCATATCAAAACACCGTATAGAGTGCTAGTAAATATGGCTTTATAGGTATAGGCATAGCTGGCAATGAGGTTGCCGATGCTGTGTGTGTCGGAGCTGTCGCTACTCATAACAAAGAGCGAACTTACTGCCGAGAGCCACAGGCCAAAGTGTTGCAATAGGCACATGACAAGCAACATGATAGACGAGCCTATAATCATTCCGCCTATTATGCGCAGTATATTCTGTCCTGCTTTGTAGTAATTGCCCGACTCTCCGGCCTCGACAAGCGGAATGAGCATGAGTATGCAGAGTGCCATGTTGGGCAGTCTTGTCAATCCGTTGATGATGAGCACAAATCCCATTATCCACCAGGCATATTTATGGCCTTGTATGCCCCGAGTCATGGCATAAATGGTGAGTAGGAATAGGAGTATTGTGAGGCAATCGTGATTGAAGTAGTAGAGGCACAGTCCCGGCCATAATATACATGCCATAGTGCCAATAAAAATGGTTGAGACCTTGAAGTAGGGCCTGAGAATGGCAAATGTTGTGAGCACAATACCTCCCGAGGTGAGGGCATAGAGTATGCGGTATCCGTAAGTACCCAATCCCCCAAACAGTATTTCCCACACGCCGCCTATGAGTCCGGTGAGGTAGTAGAGAAAGAGATACTCTACATCGGCGGGGTGAGTATAAAAGTTCTGGTAGAATGTGAGAGAAAATCCTTCATCGGCATAGTCGAGGCCCTGCAACGAAATAAGTAGAAAATATACTATCGCAAAAAGCGCCGTACTCCACATGCACGTGCGGGGATGGCGATCGAGGATGCCTATCTTGTCCGAAATGTTTTGGAGGATTTTCATATTGTTATGCTACTTTTCTATGAGCACAACGGCATAGGCCGATATGCCTTCTTCGCGACCCGTGAAGCCCAATTTTTCGGTAGTCGTCGCTTTGATAGATATATCGTCGATGTCGATGCCCATACAATCGGCCAAAGCCCCTTTCATGGCCGGTATGTGGGGATTGAGCTTAGGGCGCTCAGCACATATTGTCATATCGGTATTGCCTATGCGGTAGCCTTTCTCGGCTAACAGGGCAACAACTTTGCGCAACAGAATTTTACTGTCGATACCGGCATATTCGCCCGCTGTGTCGGGGAAGTGATAGCCTATATCGCGCATATTGGCGGCACCCAATAGGGCGTCGCAAAGGGCGTGTATGAGTACGTCGGCATCCGAGTGACCCAACAAGCCGGCTGTGTGTTCAATGCGCACACCGCCCAACCAAAGGTCGCGACCTTCGACAAGACGGTGTACATCATATCCCATACCTACTCTTATCTTCATAGGGATTATATTTTTATCGAACGAGATTCTTTATACCTTCGAGGTCGAACGAGAGTGTAAAACGCAACGTTTGGTCGAGGGGGCTTGATGCGGCTGTTGCCAATAGGTAGGCTGCATCGACTTGCAACACGCTGTAGGCAAAGCTTGCTCCGAACGAGAAGAATTGGCGATTACCCTTGTATTCGTCTTCATAATAATATCCTGCTCGAAGCGAGAATTGACGGTTGTATGAATACTCGATACCTACCGAGAAGTTAATCTCGCGCAACTCCTCCTCAAAGCCACCGGGAGCATCGTAGAATGAGCGTGCAATACCCTCAAACGGCGACATGTTGTAGTAGTCGTCGCGAGCCGCATTGTATGCGTCGAGGTCGGTTGTGCCATCGGGGTTCTTGAATTGATACTCTTGAGGCATTGTAGGCACGAGCAACTTGTTGGCATCGAAGCTTATCGACATGGTGTTCTTGTCGGCAATGGGAAAGAGGAATGTTGTACCCAACTTGAGGTTGGTGGGCAAGAATGCGGGCTCGTTGCCATTGTCATAGGCAAGTTTTGAACCGATGTTTGAGATGTTCATACCCCATGTCCATTGGCACTCGTTGCGTGCAATGATAGGATATGATGTGTAGTACCAAGAGATGTCGGCACCAAATGCCGATGCACCTTTTACACTACCTGTTGCGCTACCGCTTTCGTCGTATTGGAAACCAAGGTCGGAGTAGATATAGCGCAATACAACACCCATAGAGAAGCTCTCTGACAACTTGCGCGAGTAACCCAAGTCGACAGCCATCTCAAAGGGGTTGATGCTGTTTACCTCGTCGCCATTTTGGTTGGTGAGTATAATGCTACCCAATGAGAAGTAGCGTAGTGAGGCACTCACGGCTTGCGGACTTCCCTCGCCAAATTTCAGGTATCCACTGAGGTTGGCCAAATAGATGTCGTTGACCAATTTGCTCAACCAGGGGGTGTATGACAATCCGATACCGGCATCGCTGTAGGCAAAGGCATACTTCGATGCGTTCCAGAACTGTGAGTTTACGTCGGGGTCGGTAGCAGCACCTATATCACCCATACCGGCACCGCGTGCGTCGGGGGCAATAGTCAATGAGGTAGCTCCACTGTTTACAGGGTTAAACTGTTTTACAACCTCTCCTTGACCATAAACGTTGATGGTAAATATGGTGGCCAAAAGGAGAGTCGCGATTGATATTTTGCTTGTTTTGTTCATGCAGTTATTATTGTTGAGGTTATTTCACTTTTATATAAACAGCATTTATACCTATTTTATTGCGCAAGAACAATTATTTTTTTCTCCTCGGTAACAATCTTCTTGTTGCCGGTGCTGATAAGTGCATAAACTACATACTCTCCGGGAGTATATGAGCTGTTCTTTCCGGTCAAGTTCCACACTACTTCTGTTGCCGAGCCTTCGCTTGTCCACACTTCGGCGCCTGTGGCACAATTTGCTACGACATATCGTATAGTCATATCGGGCTCAATAGCACCTTCTATGCTCAGTGTTGCTTGTGTGATAATGGGATCTTCTTCGATGCAGAGCTCATATTGTGCTGTGATAGGTTCTTCGACATAGAATGCAATGGTTATCTCGGCGGCGTTGCCGGCATTGTCGAATACCTTGACTGTAGCGTGGTGTGTGCCCACCGACAAGTTTTTGAAGGGATAGTTGATGCTACCCTTGCCAAAGTCGGTTGAGGGGCTGTAATAGCCTGCTAAGTCGCCACATACGATGTTGCCGTCGAGGGTCATTGTCATGCTCTTGCCTATAGGCAACTCGTTGCCGGTAATGCCACTCTCAGTGTCGCATATGTCGCAGTGGAACAAGGTGTTGCTATCTACCGTACCACCTTCGCTGAACGACTCGTCGCCCACCCAGATGTTTGAGAATGTGGGGGCTGTGAGGTCGGCAGGAGTAGTTTCTGAGCCATTTATCACGAAGTTTTTGGTATATCCGGCTGCTTCTATTGTCATATCGTTGTTGTACGAATAGAGGCTTATCAAACCGCATCCGTTGCTTTGCAGTGTTTGCGGGGGCATGTAGAATGTAGTGGTAAAACGTCCATTGACAATGGTGTCGGCAGCAGTGGCCAATTTGTATTGACGCAGGCTGAACTCCTCTTTGATGGCGATATTTCCCATCGAAGTGCTGACATTTTCTGTGGCTTGCTTCTTTTCCTCGGCATCATACACTTCGTAGCAGAGTATACCGTTGTAGTCGGTAGCTATTTCGCCTTGTGTGTTGTATATAGTACCGGTTATGGTAACTTTGCTGTTGGCGGGGGTAGTTATCGTTGTAGAGTTGTCGATGGGTGTGCCATTGATGCTCTCTACAGCAATGGTGTAGGTGGGCAATGGTATCGATAGTGCGGGGTCGCCTATCAAGCAGTATTTGAGCTTGTTGGGGTCGCTCACAAGGTTGCCCTTCTCGTTGCGAAGCAGTGTCTTCTTGGCACGGCGCATCACATCACCAAGTTTTATTTTACCCTCTTCGTCGGGAATATAAAATTCGCGAAGCAACTCACGGTTGATGTCTTCGTTGCCATTGGTATAAACTGTGCGGGTTGTGGTGTAAAGTGCAATGAAACCTCCCTTGTCGTTGCGAAAGAGTTCTTCGCCCACCGAGTTTTCGTCTTTGTCGAAGGGGCACACGTCGCAAGTGGCAGTAATCATTACAGGCCACAAGTCGTTGGTCATTTCCTTGGCGTGAGTGATGTTTATAAGATTGGTACCCAGCGAGGTGTGTCCGGCATGACCCATGTAGCTGTATATCATTGTGCCTTCTTCAAGGTCGCGGAAAATCTGTTCTTGTGCTCCCTCAAATGGTGCGTTGGTGCGTGAGTTGTAGGCTGCCAAGAATATCTTATCGACAACAACATGTTCTTGTTCTTTCTCTACCGACTCCAACGACACGGTATTCATCTGGTGTGAGTGCAAATTGTTGTCGCCATTGAGGCCTATAAAGCACGCCTTGTTTTTCCACAAGTTCTTGATGGTTTTTTGGTTGATGTATGTAACCAACTTGTTGTATACCTTTTGCGACTCGTCCATGTTCTTTACAGGTATGCGACCTATACCCAGATTTATCTCTTCCATGGTAATGTCTACACCGGTATTGTCGCCGAGTATGCCAAAGTAGTCGTCGGTGACGTATGAGTAGCGTTGGTCGGTACTGCTTTCCGACTGGTATGTTACCAAGAGGCGATTGTCTTCGTTGTGCAACGAGGGGCTGATGGCTCGGTTGTTGTATGAGCTGCGACCATACAGTAACAAGTATTGGGGAGTGTCGCCATATCCGGCGTTGGCACGGTCATAGAACATTTTCATCATGCGACGTATGGCCGTTGCGTCGGGATTACCGCCCGAGAACTCGTTGAATACCGAGAGTTGCTCGCATACCAGCACTTTCATATTGTCCATATCGCGGTGCAGTTGAGCTATTCTTTCGGCTTCTTTGATAAAGGTGCGAGTAGTGAGTATCACCATATCGGGTATATAGTCGATACCGTGTAGGTTCTGATTCTCTACGTTGCATACAAATTGCGGTGTAGCAAGGTGCTGTGTTATGTCGTATATTACATACTCGTTGTTGGCTGTGGGCGTGAATGCAATTTTGTTGTCTACGACCGAGGTCTTTTGTATAGTAGGCGTATTTACATTGGTTACGTCCCATACGCGTATGTTGTTGCTGTTGTGCCCGTCGATGTCTATCGAGAAATATCCACCCTCGACGTTGCTACGACGGAAGTGTAGCGGTGTGTTGTCAATAGCCAGACGACGGGTGTAGAACAGGCGCACATAGTCGAGATAGAACTTGCGCAATGAACCCGATGTGGTGGCCTTGAAGCTGAGTTCGAAGTTTTCCTTGGCAGTTGTTGTGTAGTAACTGTTGCCGAGTTTGAGGTATGAGTATGAGTCGGACGAAGATACCGATATGGTGGGTGTCAGAGCTGTGCCATCGATGCTGGTGGCAAGTTTGGCACTTGTAGTGCTGTTGGCGCCCAATGCTACATACATCGTCATGTTGTCGCCCTCTATACCGGGGGCTACCATCGATATGGTGTTGTTGGTCAAGAGATCTTCACCCAGATACAAACGACCTGTTTGGCCTATACATGTAAGCTCATTCTCGTAGAGAGCATGCTCGTCAAAGGTGGTGAGTGCCACGTTGTTGTTGTTCCATGCTGTTTCTACCTCTTTTATCTCTACTTGCTCTCTCTCTTCGGTAAGAAAATAGTAGTAGATATTGGTGTAGTAGTTGTTGGTGTGTTTATAGTAGTTGCCCTCTTTCTCCCATTGTACGCCTCCGGTAGCATAGAAATAGAGGTTGCCGTTCTCAACAAAAACGGGCAGGGGGGTGAGGTCGTCGCTATCGTCGGTGCTGAAGGTCTCGGGGAGCATATATCCCTCTTTGCCGTAGAGGCTCACTTTCGATGCATCGTCAAATCCCCAACTTTGCAGAGTCGTGGCGTCAATGCAGTGAATGCCCTTTTCGGTAGTTGATATTTTTATCCATTTGCCACTGTTCAACACAGATTGTTGGGCATAGTGGTTGGCCGGAAGTGCAAAAACCGGAAGTGAGGCAATGATGCTCACAATTATGGTAACGATAAATTGCGAAATTTGGCGTTGTTGATGAGTGTTGCGTTTCATCTCTATATGAGTTTATTTGATGTTAAATTCCAATACTTTCTTATCTCCAAGGTAGCCGGTTACATGGTCGTAGATAGCTACTGTGCCCAC
>JAFZFQ010000011.1 GCA_017555825.1 Bacteroidaceae bacterium
CACCAACAAGCTAATGGAACGCATGCCCATCCGACACCGATAAATCTTTAACAAATATTCCCATGCGGGACCCCTGTTTTATGCGGTATTAGTCCGGATTTCTCCGGGTTATCCCCCTGTGTCGGGCAGGTTGCATACGCGTTACTCACCCGTGCGCCGGTCGCCGACAAATGTATTGCTACACCCTCGCTGCCACTCTACTTGCATGTGTTAGGCCTGTCGCTAGCGTTCATACTGAGCAAGGATCAAACTCTTCGTTGTATATTTCGTTTTTATTTTTTTTATTCTTTAAAAACGACCTCTAAGTTTTATACCCTTAGCTCGGTTTAAACTGACGTGACTCGTACTTACGTTCTTTTTATATACCGGCCTTTCGACCAATATACCCGTTCTGTACTTATTGTCTCTCTTTTAATTGTTCCAATGATCTCTTTTTTTTGACTCGCGCCTTTTGCGAGGCGAAAGTGGTGCAAAGATAATACCTTTTTCTAATACCCTCCAAATTTTTGGAGAACTTTTTTCAAAAAATTTTCAATCTTCGCTTTGCAGTGGGTTTGTTTCCCGTTTGCGAGTGCAAAGGTAGTAGCGTTTTGCGGGTTTGGATAAAAAAATTGCGTGTTTTTGCACAAAAACTCACGCAAACGGTTGCATGGCAACCTATATACATTATATAATATAGAGGGAATATCGCGAGGGCATATATGGGATATAAAAGTGGTTGCTCTGTTATACTTAAAGAAAGGATATTGCTACACTATAATACATAGATAGTCTCTATGACAAAGTTCAATATTGAACTTTACAAATTCCACTTCTCGCATGAGGAAACTGATAGAAACCCATGAATACAACAATTGTGCGGAGAGGTAGTCGTCAGAGAACCTTCATCTACGATCATTGACAGACACCTAAATACAGCGAGCAGATATTAGCTTGCACGCACTTCTAGAATATTTATCTACCACCCATGACACGTACCAACAATGAGCGTCAAATCTTATAGACATTTACGGTCGACGCCAATATCAGAAAAGTATACTTTGACCAAAACGTAGGTTACGAAGAGCAAGGCATCAAGTGAATTAAATCTCCGCATTACGTGGGCGCTAATTTTTAACACTATATCATTGAGACCAAATTTGGAGGATAGTAGAATGCAGAGAAGCTCACAGAGGTACTGGATGCGAAGAGGCGTAATCCAAACCATAGAGACATAGGATATAAAAACAAAAAGACCTCGGAGGGTTTCTCCAAGGTCTTTTATCTTATCGGCTTCGGGTGTGAAGCCGGTGACGCTCTAATTATTCTGCAGACTCAGTAGCAGGAGCTTCAGCTACGGGAGCTTCTACAGCGGCTGATTTTTTAGAACGACGTGTGCGAGTCGCCTTCTTCTCAGCTTTTTCTTTGAGCATATTCTCGTTGTAGTCTACCAACTCGATGAAGCAAGTCTTTGCGTTATCACCAAGACGGTGGCCAGTTTTGAGGATACGAGTGTAACCTCCGGGGCGGTCGCCCACCTTAGCAGCTACTTCTTTGAACAACTCAGTAACAGCGTACTTGTTTTGGAGGTAGCTGAAAACTACACGGCGAGAAGCTGTAGTGTCTTCTTTAGCTTTTGTAATGAGGGGTTCAACGTACACTCTCAAAGCTTTGGCTTTGGCCAAAGTAGTGAAGATTCTTTTGTGGAGAATCAACGATGATGCCATGTTTGACAAGAGGGCATCGCGGTGAGATTTAGTACGACCCAAGTGGTTGAATTTTTTATTGTGTCTCATCGTTTTACTCTTTATCTAATTTATACTTAGAGGTATCCATTCCGAAAGAGAGGTTGAGGCTTGCCAACATCTCGTCGAGCTCGGTAAGCGATTTCTTACCAAAGTTGCGGAACTTGAGGAGGTCGGTTTTGTTGTATACTACCAACTCGCCCAATGTTTCAACGTCGGCCGACTTCAAGCAGTTGAGAGCGCGTACTGAAAGACCCATGTCAACAAGCTTCTTTTGGAGAAGTTGACGTGTACGGAGTACTTCCTCGTCAAACTCTTCGCCACCGTCTGCATCGGTAGCTTCGAGTGTGATCTTCTCGTCAGAGAAGAGCATGAAGTGGTGAATAAGAATTTTGGCAGCTTCTTTGAGAGCCTCTTTGGGATGGATAGAACCGTCGGTTGTAATTTCCAATGTGAGTTTCTCGTAGTCAGTCTTTTGCTCTACGCGGAAGTCTTCGCGAGTGTACTTAACATTGCGAATGGGCGTAAAGATAGAGTCGATAGCAATTACATCGATAGCATCATTGGGAGTGCGGTTTTCGTCGGCGGGGACATAACCACGACCTTTGTTGATGGTGAGTTCGATGTTGAAACTTGCGTTGGCATCGAGATGGCAAATTACCAATTCGGGGTTAAGGACTTCAAAACCTGTGAGCGACTTGCTGATGTCGCCGGCTTTGAATACATCTGTACCCGACACGCTGATAGAGACTTTCTCGTTCTCGATTTCTTCGACAATTTGTTTAAATCTCACCTTTTTGAGGTTGAGAATGATGTTTGTAACATCTTCGATTACTCCAGGAATAGAGGAGAACTCGTGTTTAACACCGTCGATGCGAATCGAGGTAATTGCAAAGCCTTCGAGCGAGTTGAGGAGAATGCGGCGGAGTGCGTTACCGATGGTAACAGCATAGCCGGGCTCCAAAGGACGGAATTCGAACTTACCGAAGAAGTTGTCCGCCTCCAGCATCAATACTTTGTCAGGTTTTTGAAATGCTAAAATTGCCATTTGACTACTTATTATTTAGAATACAACTCAACAATCGCTTGTTCCTTAATGTTCTCGGGGATATCGGCACGCTCGGGGAGGTGCAAGAGCTTACCGCTCTTAGAAGCCTCGTCCCACTCGATCCAAGGATACTTGCTGTGGTTGAAGCCAGCCAATGAATCGGCTATAACCTCGAGAGATTTAGATTTTTCGCGAACTCCGATAACTTCGCCGGGTTTCACTGAGTAAGATGCGATGTTAACAACTTTGCCGTTCACAACGATGTGACGGTGGAGCACTAATTGACGAGCAGCAGCACGTGTGGGTGCAATACCCAAGCGGTATACTACGTTGTCGAGACGTGCTTCGAGAAGTTGAAGGAGTACCTCACCGGTGATACCTTTCTTGCGAGATGCTTTCTCGAAGAGGTTGCGGAATTGTTTTTCAAGTACACCATAAGTGTATTTGGCTTTTTGTTTCTCACGAAGCTGTATACCATACTCTGATGTTTTGCGACGTTTGTTAACGCCGTGTTGGCCGGGAGGATAGTTCTTCTTAGAGAGAACTTTGTCGGGGCCATAGATAGCTTCGCCGAATTTACGAGCGATTTTGGTTTTAGGTCCGGTATATCTTGCCATTTCTAAAAGTTTTAAATTTTGGATTTTGTCTCGAACCGGGAAGAGTGCAGCCGCGATTGCAGAGAGGAGATTAGTGCAATCTATTCACTATTCGGGATTCTGTTTCTAAATACTGAGTTCTTTTTATTATACTCTTCTTCTTTTGGGAGGACGGCAACCGTTGTGGGGAAGCGGAGTAACGTCGATGATCTCTGTTACTTCGATACCTGCACCGTGGATAGTACGGATAGCAGACTCACGGCCGTTACCGGGTCCTTTTACATAGGCTTTAACTTTGCGAAGGCCGAGGTCGAAAGCGATTTTGGCACAATCTTGAGCTGCCATTTGAGCAGCGTAGGGAGTGTTTTTCTTTGAACCACGGAAGCCCATTTTACCTGCCGATGACCAAGAGATAACTTGACCCTCACCATTGGCAAGTGATACGATAATGTTGTTGAACGAAGAGTGGATATGTGCTTGTCCTACTGCATCGACTTTAACATTTCTCTTCTTTGTTGCGACTGTTTTTTTTGCCATAGTTACTTATTATTTAGTAGCTTTTTTCTTGTTAGCAACTGTTTTCTTCTTACCCTTACGTGTACGGGCGTTGTTTTTGGTGCTTTGACCACGTACGGGCAAGCCGATACGGTGACGGATACCACGGTAGCAACCGATATCCATGAGACGCTTGATGTTGAGTTGTACCTCTGTACGGAGATCACCTTCTACTTTGTACTCTGCGCCAATAATCTCACGAATCTTAGCTGCCTCGGCATCAGTCCAATCTTTTACCTTGGTTGCTTTGTTTACGCCGACCTTATCCAAAATGGTTTTGGCTGCGCTACGACCTATACCGTAGATATAGGTCAAGGCTATTTCGCCTTGCTTGTTTTGAGGCAAGTCTACACCAACAATTCTTACTGCCATATTATATTACTTTATTTTGATTTTGCAAAAATAATAAAATTATCCCTGACGTTGTTTATTTTTGGGATTTTTCTTGTCAATTACATACAAGCGACCTTTGCGACGTACGATTTTGCTGTCGGCAGTGCGCTTTTTGATAGATGCTCTTACTTTCATGTCGTTATGTATTTTTTATTTATATCTAAAAGCAATTCTTCCTTTGGTAAGGTCGTAGGGTGACATTTCAACACGCACTTTGTCACCGGGGAGAATGCGAATGTAGTGCATACGCATCTTACCTGAGATATGCGCTGTAATTTCATGTCCGTTTTCGAGTTCTACACGGAACATTGCGTTTGACAACGCCTCTACGATGATACCATCTTGTTCTATTGCAGCTTGTTTTGCCATATAATTAATGTGCTTAAATACGGTTTTCTCCTAAAACTTCTTCGATATAGTCGAATGACGATAATATCTCGGCGGGCCCATCTTGTGTGATTGCCACAGTGTGCTCGTAGTGAGCCGAGGGCTTGCGGTCGCGTGTGCGTGCTGTCCATCCGTCGCGCTCTATCACGACATTGCGTGATCCAAGGTTGATCATGGGTTCAATTGCGATGCACATGCCCTTCTTGAGTAGTGGACCACAGCCTCTACGGCCATAGTTGGGCACTTCGGGGTCTTCGTGCAACTTGCGTCCTATTCCGTGTCCGATAAATTCGCGTACGACAGAATATCCGCGAGCTTCGCAATATGTTTGCACAGCGTTCGAAATATCGCCTATGCGGTTGCCGGCAATTGCCTTTTCGATGCCTTGGTAAAGAGACTCTTTTGTTGTGCGCAAGAGAGCCATTACCTCGGGGGCTACCTGACCTACTGCAAAGGTATAAGCTGAATCGCCATTATATCCTTGAACGATGGCTCCACAGTCGATAGAGACGATGTCTCCATCGCGGAGTACATAGCTCGAAGGAAATCCGTGAACGATGTTTTCGTTTACCGAGATACAGAGTGTAAAGGGAAAACCTCCGTATCCTTTGAATCCCGGTATACCACCATTGTCGCGGATGTATTGTTCGGCTATCTGGTCGAGACGCAAGGTTGTAATTCCCGGGGCTATCCACCGGGCGAGTTCGCCCAGTGTTTTGCCCACGAGTGTATTACTTTCTCGCATCAAGGCTATTTCTTCGTCCGTTTTAAGATAAATCATCTTTAACGCTATTAATAACCTGCGCGACCTTTTATTTTACCAGACTTCATGAGACCGTCGTAGTGGTGCATCATGAGGTGGCTCTCTATTTGTTGAAGTGTATCGAGTACTACACCTACCAAGATGAGCAATGAAGTTCCACCGAAGAATTGTGAGAACTCGGCGCTCACACCTGCAGCCTTCGCAAAGGCGGGAAGGATAGCAACTATTGCGAGGAAGATAGATCCGGGCAATGTGATACGCGACATAATAGAGTCAAGGTATTCGGCTGTTTTCTTACCGGGTTTGATACCGGGGATAAAGCCGTTGTTCTGCTTCATGTTTTCGGCCATTTGAGTGGGTTGCACTGTGATGGCTGTATAGAAGTAGGTAAAGGCAATAATCAACACTGCAAAGATAGCGTTGTACCAGAAACCTGTCATCGACATGAATGAACGGAAGAATGTTGAGCTAGCTGCCTCGGCGTTGAATCCGGCAATTGTGATGGGAATAAACATAATGGCTTGTGCAAAGATGATAGGCATTACACCTGCAGTATTCACCTTGAGGGGGATATACTGTCTTGCGCCACCATATTGTTTGTTACCCACGATACGCTTGGCATATTGTACGGGTACTTTGCGTACACCTTGTACAAGCAAGATGGCCAATGCAATAACCAAGAGCAAGAATACGATTTCGACCAAGAAGATAACCAAACCACCTTGTTGAGAGGTAAAACGGTTGGTAAACTCTTGAGCGAGTGCCAAGGGAAGACGAGCGATGATACCAATGAGGATGATAAACGAGATACCGTTACCAATACCACGGTCGGTAATGCGCTCACCAAGCCACATGATAAACATACTACCTGCAGCCAATACGACAGTAGAAACTACCAAGAACGCCCAGCCTTCGGGGAAGGCAGAACCCATTTGTACGCGAAGGTTGACAAGGTAAGCAGGACCTTGCAACAAAAGCACGAGTACAGTAAGGTAACGAGTGTATTGGTTGAGCTTCATTCGGCCGCTTTCGCCTTCACGTTGCATTTTTTGGAACGAGGGCAAAACCATGCCGAGCAACTGGATCACAATCGAGGCGGTGATGTAGGGCATGATACCTAATGCAAAGATAGAAGCATTAGAGAAAGCACCTCCCGAGAACATGTCGAGAAGTTGCATCAAGCCACCGCTTGTTTGCGATCGCAATGCGTCGAGCTGAAGGGGGTCGACACCGGGAAGGACCACAAACGATCCCACCCGATATACGAGTACCAAAAGGATAGTCGAGATAATTCGCTTACGCAAATCTTCGATTTTCCAGATATTTTTTAAGGTTTTAATAGCTCCCATTTTTATTAGAGTTTGACAGCTGTTCCACCAGCGGCAACAATAGCAGCTTCGGCTGTTTTAGAGAAGGCGTGTGCTGTTACTGTGAGGGCTACTGAAATAGCACCGTTAGCAAGAATTTTTACGCGTTGCTTAGCAGAAGTAAGACCTGCATCAACAAGAGTTTGAACGTCGATTGCTTGCAAGTTGCGAGCCTCGGCAAGAGCTTGCAAAGTTTCGAGGTTGATAGCCTTGTATTCAACACGGTTAATATTCTTGAAACCAAATTTGGGAACACGACGTTGCAAGGGCATTTGACCACCCTCGAAGCCGATTTTGTGTTTGTAACCCGAGCGTTGCTTTGCACCTTTGTGACCGCGGGTAGAAGTACCACCCATGCCCGAACCGGGACCACGACCGATGCGTTTGCGAGAGAAGGTTGAACCTTCGGCGGGTTTTAAGTTACTCAAATCCATATTAGTGATGATTTAAAAGTTCGGTGGATAAAAATTAGTCAACGATAGCAACCAAATGTTTTACTTTGGCAACCATACCAAGGATGGCGGGAGTTGCATTGTGCTCAACGACACGACCCATGCGAGTCAAACCGAGTGCATCGAGTGTGCGACGTTGATTTACGGGACATTTGATTCTACTTTTTACTTGTTTAATTTTGATAGTTTCCATTGTGTACTCCTCCATTAGCCTTTAAAGACTGTTTCCATCGATACTCCACGGTTTTGAGCCACCATAGAAGCATCTCTCAACTCTGACAAGGCACCGATAGTAGCCTTAACAAGGTTGTGGGGGTTAGACGAACCTTTTGATTTAGCAAGCACGTCGGTTACACCAACGCTTTCCAACACGGCACGCATAGCACCACCGGCTTTCACACCGGTACCGTGAGATGCGGGCTTAATGTATACTCGCGCACCACCAAATTTGGCGTATTGATCGTGGGGGATAGTACCTTTGAGCACGGGAACCTTGATGAGGTTTTTCTTGGCTGCTTCTACACCTTTGGCAATAGCAGCAGTTACTTCACCGGCTTTACCGAGACCCCAACCCACAATACCGTTTTCGTTACCTACAACTACGATGGCCGAGAAAGTAAATGTACGACCACCTTTTGTTACTTTGGTAACACGGTTGATAGCGACCAAACGGTCTTTGAGTTCGAGGTCGCTAGTTGATTTTACTCTGTTGTTTTTTACTGCCATAATGATTAAAATTTAAGTCCACCGTTACGGGCGGCGTCAGCCAATTCTTTAATTCTACCGTGATAGAGGTAACCGTTACGGTCGAAAACGACAGTAGTGATACCTGCTTCTTGTGCTTTCTTGGCAATCTCAGCACCTACTTGAGCAGCTTGCTCTTTTTTGTTACCGCCTTCGATGCCACGAGAAGAGGCAGCAGCGAGAGTCTTGCCGGCGATATCGTCGATAAGTTGCACGTAGATTTGTTTATTGCTTCTGAAAACAGTCATACGGGGACGTTGGGCAGTACCCGAGATTTTACCGCGAATACGGGTTTTTATCTTCAGTCTTCTTTCTATTTTCGTTGTCATGATAATACCGTTTTACATGTTTTACTTAGCACCTGCCGACTTACCAGACTTACGACGTACAATCTCACCTGCGAAGCGGATACCTTTACCTTTGTAGGGCTCGGGCTTACGCAAAGAGCGAATCTTGGCACATACTTGGCCGAGAAGTTGCTTGTCGTATGACTCCAAAGTAATCATGGGGTTTTTATTTCTCTCTGTTTTGGCTTCAACCTTGATCTCGGCGGGGAGCTTGATAACGATAGAGTGTGAGAAACCGAGTGAAAGCTCGAGAACTTGACCGTTGCTTTGAGCGCGATAACCAACACCTACCAACTCCATTTCTTTCTTGTAACCTTCCGATACACCAACTACCATGTTGTTGATGAGCGCACGGTACAAGCCATGTAAAGAGCGGTTTTCTTTCTCATCATCGGCACGTACAATCTCTACGTGACCTTCTTCAACTTTAACAGTGATTGAAGGCGCTACTGCTTGTTTGAGTTCACCTTTGGGACCCTTAACAGTAACAACGTTTTCGCTGTCAACAGCTACAGTTACTCCGGCGGGGAGAGCTATGGGCAATTTTCCTATTCTACTCATAATTTTTCCTCCTGAAGATTAATAGATGTAACACAATACTTCGCCACCTATTTTCAACTCACGGGCTTCCTTGTCGGTCATAACGCCCTTAGAAGTAGAGAGGATAGCTATACCCAAACCATTCAATACACGAGGCATATCTTTGTAGCCTGTGTAACGACGCAAACCAGGTGTAGAAACGCGCTCAAGTTTCTTGATAGCGTTTACCTTGTTTACCGGATCATACTTCAAGGCAATCTTGATAGTGCCTTGTACGCCTTCTTCTACGATCTTGTAGTTCAAGATGTAACCTTTTTCAAAAAGGATTTTGGTGATTTCCTTCTTCAAGTTAGAAGCAGGAACCTCAACGACTCTGTGTTGAGCCTTGATGGCGTTTCTCACTCGGGTGAGGAAATCTGCAATAGGATCTGTCATAATTGTTTTGTTTTAAATTGATCTGGCCATCCAGACAATATTTAACACTAAAAATAAAAGTTTTCTTACCAGCTTGCTTTCTTTACGCCCGGGATAAGACCAGCCGATGCCATTTCGCGGAATTGGATACGCGAGATACCAAATTGGCGGATGTAACCTTTGGGACGACCGGTAAGTTGGCAACGGTTGTGCAAACGTACCGAAGAAGCGTTTTTAGGCAGATTCTGAAGTGCGCGGTTGGCTTCGTATGCTACATCATAGTCATCGCTTTTAGCGAGTTTTTTCAACTCTGCTTTGCGAGCTGCATATTTAGCAACGAGTTTTTGTCTCTTCACCTCGCGGGCTTTCATTGATTCTTTTGCCATATCTTAGTCGTTTTTTGCGTTCTTAAAAGGAAGACCAAATTCTTTGAGCAAAGCATAGCCTTCGGCATCAGTTTGGGCTGAAGTTACAAAGGTAATATTCATTCCGAGAATTTTGGTAATTCCATCGAGATTAATTTCAGGGAAAATTATTTGCTCTTGAATACCAAGGGTATAATTTCCACGTCCATCGAGCTTGCCTTCGATACCTTTGAAGTCGCGGATACGGGGAAGAGCGACGCGGATGAGACGCTCGAGGAACTCGTACATACGTTCACGACGAAGTGTCACCATTACACCGATAGGCATTTTCTTACGCAACTTGAAGTTTGAAATATCTTTGCGCGAGAGTGTTGCAACGGCTTTTTGACCTGTAATGGCAGTCAATTCGTTGATGGCTGTCTCGATAATCTTCTTATCGGCAGTAGCTTGACCCAAACCTTGATTGATAACAATCTTCTTGAGTACGGGTACTTGCATAACCGAAGTATAGTTGAACTCTTTTTGAAGAGCGGGTACTATTCTTTCGAGATAGTCTTTTTTAAGATTTGCTGTATTTGTCATTACTTAATCTCCTCACCAGATTTTTTAGAATAACGTACTGTCACGCCTGCTTCATTTGTGCGACGACCGATACGTGTAGCCTTACCTGTTTTGGGGTCTACTACGTTGAGGTTCGAGATATGAAGAGGAGCTTCTTTTTTTACCAATCCTCCTTGAGGATTTTTTGCATTAGGTTTGGTGCTTTTTGTCACCATATTAACACCTTCAACGATGGCGCGTTGTTCTTTAACGAACACGCGCAATACGCGACCGGTTTTGCCTTTAGACTCACCGGCGTTTACATATACGGTGTCACCTTTTTTGATGTGTAACTTGCTCATTCTTTTCGTTTTTTAGTCGATTAAAGGACTTCGGGAGCCAAAGATACGATTTTCATCATGTTAGCAGCACGCAATTCTCTCGCCACCGGTCCGAAAATGCGGCTACCTCTTAGCTCGCCGGCGTTATTTAACAGCACACATGCATTGTCGTCAAAACGGATGTATGAACCGTCGGCACGACGTACTTCTTTCTTTGTACGTACGATAACGGCTTTCGATACAGTACCTTTCTTCATATCGCTTGAAGGTATTACGCTCTTAACGGTTACGACGATGATGTCGCCTACCGAAGCGTAACGACGACCTGTACCACCTAATACGCGGATGCAAAGAGCCTCTTTGGCTCCGCTGTTATCGGCTACTGTAAGTCTCGATTCTTGTTGTATCATAATTACTTAGCTCTTTCGATGATTTGTACTAATCTCCATCTTTTTGTTTTGCTCAGCGGACGAGTTTCCATCAAACGTACTGTATCGCCGATGTTGCATTCGTTTTTCTCGTCATGGGCGTGGTATTTCTTCGTTTTGTTTACGAACTTACCATAGATCGGGTGTTTCTCTTTCCACTTAACGGTTACGACAATTGTCTTATCCATTTTGTTGCTCGAAACAACGCCGACTCTCTCTTTTCTTAAACTTCTCTTTTCCATGTCGGTTTATTTGTTGTTGAGTTCGCGACTACGAAGCTCGGTTTTCATACGAGCAATCATTTTGCGGTCTTGTGTGATCTTGGCAGGGTTGTCAAGGGGAGAAACGCTGTGGTTGATCTCCAATTGAGTGAGGGCCACTACTGCTGCCTCAAGACGCTCTTTGAGCTCTTTTGTGCTCAGCTCTTTGATTTCTGCTTTATTCATATCTTAGACGTTTTGGCTCTCATCGTAATCACGACGAACTATAAACTTGGTTACTACAGGGAGTTTTTGAGCGGCAAGACGCAATGCCTCTTTTGCTACGTCGTAGGGTACACCCTCAACCTCTATAAGGATACGACCGGGAGTAACGGGTGCCACAAAACCTTCGGGCGAACCTTTACCTTTACCCATACGTACCTCGGCGGGTTTCTTTGTGATCGGTTTATCGGGGAAGATACGAATCCATATCTGTCCTTGACGTTGCATATAGCGGGTAACGGCGATACGAGCAGCCTCGATTTGACGACCGGTAATCCACTTTGCTTGCAAGGTCTTTATGCCAAATGAACCGAAGGCCAACTGGTTACCTCTTTGGGCGTTACCTTTCATACGCCCTTTTTGTTGTCTTCTGAATTTTGTTTTCTTCGGTTGTAACATGGTTTACTTTTTCAATGCGTTTAACGATTATTTTTGGGTTTACGGAAGCCTTTCTTGGGGCCGTTAGCGGCACCGCGAGACTCCTTGGCATTGGTAGTGAACGAGGGAGCAAGATCACGCTTGCCATATACCTCACCACGGCAAATCCATACTTTTACACCAATGATACCCACTTTGGTCAATGCTTCAACAAGAGCGTAGTCAATATCTGCGCGGAGTGTGTGGAGAGGAGTACGACCCTCTTTAAACATTTCCGAACGAGCCATTTCGGCACCGTTGAGACGACCCGAGATTTGAATCTTGATACCTTCGGCACCCATGCGCATTGTTGATGCGATGGCCATCTTCACTGCACGACGATAGGCGATCTTGCCTTCGATTTGGCGAGCGATTTGGCTAGCTACGATAACGGCATCGAGTTCGGGGCGTTTTACCTCGTAGATGTTGATTTGTACTTCCTTGTCAGTGATTTTTTTCAACTCTTCTTTGAGCTTGTCTACCTCTTGGCCGCCTTTGCCAATAATAAGACCGGGGCGAGCCGTACACACCGTAATGGTAGTGAGCTTGAGAGTGCGCTCGATGATGATACGCGACACGCTGGCTTTGGCAAGACGGGCATTGAGATACTTACGTATTTTGCTGTCTTCCAGCAGACGTTCGCTGTAGTGACCATACCAGTTAGAATCCCAACCACGTATGATACCCAAACGGTTACTTATCGGATTAATTTTTTGTCCCATCGAGCAATTAGTTTTGATCGTTTTTAGTAATTGTATCTACAAACAAGGTTACATGGTTTGAACGCTTGCGAATTCTGTAACCTCTTCCTTGAGGAGCAGGACGAAGGCGTTTGAGCATAGCACCACCATCTACAAAGATTTTTGAGATGTAGAGCTCGCCGCTTTCGGCCTTGCGCTCGTTCTTCTGTTCCCAGTTGGCGATAGCCGAACGGAGCAGTTTTTCGAGTCTTTGAGAAGCCTCTTTGTTAGAGAACTTGAGTACACCCAAAGCTTTGAATACTTCCATACCTCTTACCATATCGGCAGCCAAGCGCATTTTGCGAGGCGAAGTAGGCACGTCGTTCAGCTTTGCGAAGTACTGAGTTTTCAGGGCTTCTTTTCTATTATCGGCTGATATTTTTTTTCTTACACCCATTTCTAAATGTTTTTTTGTATTATAAATAAATGTATTCCCTTAGGCCTTATTTTTTCTTGTTACCACTGTGACCACGGAAGTTACGAGTGAGGGCAAACTCGCCCAACTTGTGACCTACCATGTTTTCTGTAACATAAACGGGAATAAACTTGTTACCATTGTGAACGGCGAAAGTATGACCTACGAAGTCGGGAGAAATCATAGATGCGCGTGACCATGTTTTGATTACGGCTTTCTTACCGCTCTCGTTCATAGCAGCGACTTTCTTGTCGAGCTTCACACTGATAAATGGGCCTTTTTTCAATGAACGACTCATGTTCTTTTCAGTTTTTCAGATTACTTTTTCCTTCTTTCAATGATATACTTCGAAGACTGTTTCTTCGGTGCGCGTGTCTTCAAGCCCTTAGCATAAAGACCCTTGCGTGAACGAGGATGACCACCCGATGCACGTCCTTCACCACCACCCATGGGGTGATCAACAGGGTTCATAACAACACCACGGTTGCGGGGGCGACGACCCAACCAGCGTGAGCGACCGGCTTTACCTGATTGCTCGAGAGCGTGGTCTGAGTTACCTACACTACCGATGGTAGCTTTGCATGTAGCCAAAACTTTACGTGTTTCACCCGAAGGCAACTTGATGATTGCATAGTTACCCTCTTTCGAAGTCAATTGGGCGAAAGTACCAGCCGAGCGTACCATGAAGGCGCCTTGGCCGGGGCGAAGCTCAATGTTGTGGATCACAGTACCTACGGGTATGTCTTTCAAAGGAAGACTGTTACCAACCTCGGGTGCTGCAGTTGAACCACTCATTACAGTCATGCCAACTTCCAAACCATTGGGTGCAATAATATAACGTTTCTCACCGTCAACATAGTAAAGCAACGCGATACGAGCCGAACGGTTGGGATCGTATTCGATTGATTTTACTACTGCGGGTACACCGTCTTTCTCTCTCTTAAAGTCGATAAATCTGTAGCGTTGTTTGTGACCGCCACCGATATAACGCATTGTAAGGTGGCCTTCGTTGTTGCGGCCACCGGTTTTTCTCTTACCAACAATAAGAGACTTTTCAGGTGCACTAGCAGTGATTTTATCAAATGCACCTATAACTTTGTGTCTCTGCCCCGGTGTAGTGGGCTTTAGTTTACGTACTGCCATTATTTATTAAATATTGCTGAAAAAATCTATCGTTTCACCTTCTTTTACTGTTACCAAGGCTTTCTTGTAAGTAGCTGTACGGCCTTCGATAATACCAGACTTAGTGTAGCGGCTCTTGTTCTTGCCTGCTACAATCATAGTATTTACAGCCACAACTTTAACGCCATAGAGTTTCTCTACTGCGTCCTTAATTTCGGCTTTGGTAGCTTTAGGATCGACACGGAAGCCGAAGCGGTTATACTTCTCGCTTATTTGTGTCATCTTTTCAGTTACTATAGGTTTTATAATGATTCCCATCGTTTTTGCCTCCTATACATTAAAATTGGTTGATAGCTTCCAAGGCGCTCTCAGTAAGCACAAGTGCCTTATTATCAAGCACTCTGTAAGTATTGAGGTCCGAGAGAGTTATCACACGGGCATTTGTCAAATTTCTAGCCGACAAATATACGTTTTTATTTTGGTCTGACAAAACCAAAACGATCTTTTTATCAGCTACTTGCAAATTTTTTGTCAAAGCTATGAATTCTTTTGTCTTGGGAGCCTCAAACGAGAAGTCCTCAACTACTACGATGGCATTCTCTTGAGCCTTGTAAGTAAGAGCCGATTTGCGTGCCAAAGCTTTAACTTTTTTGTTGAGTTTGAAGCGGTAGTCGCGGGGTTTGGGACCAAATACACGGCCACCACCTACCAATACGGGTGAGTTGATATCACCGATACGGGCACCACCAGTACCTTTTTGTTTGTGGAGCTTACGAGTAGAACCCGAAATCTCGCTTCTCTCTTTAGACTTGTGTGTACCTTGACGTTGGTTAGCAAGGAATTGTTTTACGTCCAAGTAAATGGCGTGGTCGTTAGGCTCAACACCGAATACGGCGCTGTTCAAAGCCACCTTCTTACCGGTGTCTTGACCTTGGATGTTATATACGCTCAGTTCCATTACTTCTCAATTATTACGATTGAACCTTTACAACCGGGAACCGAACCTTTGATAACGAGGAGGTTGTGCTCCGGCATAACATTTAACACTTGAAGGTTTTGCACTGTTACGCGTTGGTTACCCATTTGACCGGCCATGCGTGTACCTTTGAATACGCGTGCAGGGTAAGAACATGCACCGATAGAACCGGGTGCACGGAGACGGTTATGTTGACCGTGAGTTGTTTGACCAACACCACCGAAACCATGGCGTTTTACAACACCTTGGAAACCTTTACCCTTAGAGGTACCTACTACTGTTACATAGGCTGCGTCGGCGAAGAAGTCTACGCCTATTTCATCACCCAGCTTGTACTCAGTGTCAAATTTGAACTCGGCCAAGTGTCTCTTGGGTGTTACTCCGGCTTTCTTGAAGTGACCGGCCTCGGGCTTAGTAGTGTGCTTCTCTTTCTTGTCCATGAAGCCCACTTGTACTGCCTCGTAGCCATCAGTCTCAATAGTCTTAACTTGAGTAACTACGCAAGGACCAACTTCGATAACTGTGCAGGGTACGTTTTTACCCTCACTGAAAACGGATGTCATTCCGATTTTCTTTCCTAATAATCCTGGCATTTCTTTTCTTTGTTAATAATGATGATTACACTTTAATTTCTACATGCACGCCGCTGGGCAATTCCAACTTCATCAAAGCATCTACAGTTTGAGCTGTTGAACCATAGATGTCGATAAGGCGTTTGTACGAACTCAATTCAAACTGCTCTCTCGATTTTTTGTTTACGAATGTAGAGCGGTTTACTGTGAAGATACGCTTGTGTGTGGGTAGGGGTACAGGACCCTTCCAAGAAGCACCAGTAGCTTTCACAGCGTCTACGATCTTTTTAGATGACTTGTCAACCAAGTTGTGATCGTAAGATTTCAGTTTAATTCTGATTTTTTGTTCCATTTTATTTTATATGCTACTATTTTTTACAATAAATCGGCACGACCGTTAACCTCGGCCAACACTGTCTTGGCAATTGATGTGCTCACCTCATCGTAGTGTGAGAATGTCATAGTTGATGTTGCACGACCTGAAGTGATGGTACGCAATGCAGTTACATAACCAAACATCTCTGCGAGGGGAGTTTTAGCCTTAACGATGCGAGCACCTGAACGGCTTGATTCCATACCCTCTACTTGACCACGACGCTTGTTAAGGTCAGAGATTACATCACCCATGCTCTCCTCGGGAGTTACTACCTCAACCTTCATGATAGGCTCGAGCAATACGGGACGAGCCTTAGCACATGCCTCTTTGAAGGCTTGGATAGCACAAAGCTCAAATGACAATTGGTCAGAGTCTACGGGGTGATATTGACCATCGATTACAGTAACCTTGAGTGAATCCAAGGGGAAACCTGCCAATACACCGCTCTTCATAGCAGTAGTGAAACCTTTTTGGATAGCGGGGATAAACTCTTTGGGGATATTACCACCCTTAACCTCGTCAACAAATTGGAGACCACCTTCGAAACCAGCATCAGCGGGCTCGATGCGAACAACGATAACAGCAAACTTACCACGACCACCAGATTGTTTCTTGAAGGCCTCGCGGTGCTCAACTGCTGTTGTGATAGCCTCTTTGTATGTAACTTGAGGACGACCTTGGTTACACTCTACCTTGAACTCACGACGCAAACGGTCGATGATGATATCCAAGTGAAGCTCACCCATACCGCTGATAACTGTTTGACCAGTCTCTTCGTTAGTTTGTACACGGAATGTGGGGTCCTCCTCGGCGAGTTTTTGAAGACCAACGCCAAGTTTGTCAAGGTCTTTTTGAGTCTTGGGCTCAACAGCGATACCGATAACGGGATCGGGGAAGTCCATAGCCTCGAGGATGATAGGAGCATCTTCAGCACAGAGAGTATCACCTGTACGAATATCTTTGAAACCTACACCGGCACCGATATCACCGCAACCGATAAGGTCTTTGGGGTTTTGCTTGTTTGAGTGCATTTGGAAGAGGCGAGATACGCGCTCTTTCTTGCCTGAACGAGCATTGAGGATGTAAGTACCGGCAACCATCTCACCTGAGTACACACGGAAGAAGCAGAGACGACCTACATAGGGGTCGGTTGCAATCTTAAATGCCAAAGCACACATGGGCTCGGTAGAAAGGGGTTGACGAGTAATTACTGTATCGGGATCGTCGATGTGGTGACCCTCAACAGCGGGAGTATCGGCGGGGCTGGGGAGGTATGCACACACTGAGTTGAGAAGTGTTTGTACACCTTTGTTCTTGAAAGAAGAACCGCACACCATGGGAACGATAGACATCGAGAGAGTACCCTTGCGGATAGCTACACGAATCTCATCTTCTGTAATTGAAGCGGGATCCTCGAAGTATTTTTCCATGAGAGCCTCATCGCACTCAGCGATAGCTTCCAACATTTTGTCGCGCCACTCCTCAGCCTCATCTTGCAATGAAGCAGGAATTTCAGCGATTTCATAGTCGGCACCCATAGTCTCATCGTTCCAGAGGATAGCCTTCATTGTTACAAGGTCAACTACACCTTTGAAAGTCTCCTCGGCACCGATAGGAATTTGAATGGGACAGGGATTTGCACCGAGTACCTCTTTGAGCTGACGAACAACCTCGAAGAAGTTAGCACCCGAGCGGTCCATTTTGTTTACATAACCAATACGAGGAACATTGTATTTGTCAGCTTGACGCCACACTGTTTCAGATTGGGGCTCAACACCACCTACAGCACAGAAAGCAGCAACGGCACCATCAAGTACACGCAAAGAGCGCTCTACCTCTACGGTAAAGTCAACGTGTCCCGGGGTGTCGATCAAGTTGATTTTATATTTCTCGTTGTTATATTGCCAGAATGTGGTTGTAGCGGCAGATTGAATGGTAATACCACGCTCTTGCTCTTGCTCCATCCAGTCCATTGTAGCTGCACCATCGTGCACCTCACCAATCTTGTGAGTAAGACCTGTATAGAAAAGAATACGCTCAGAAGTTGTGGTTTTACCGGCGTCAATGTGCGCCATGATACCAATATTTCTGGTATATTTCAATTGTGCATCAGAACTAGCCATTTTCTTATCTCCTTATTATTATGATTAGAATCGGAAGTGAGCAAATGCACGGTTAGCCTCAGCCATTTTGTGCATATCCTCTTTACGTTTGAATGCACCACCTTGCTCGTTGAAGGCGTCAACAATCTCAGCTGCCAATTTATCAGCCATTGTCTTGCCACCTCTTTTACGAGAGTAGTTAATAAGGTTTTTCATTGAAATCGACTCTTTGCGGTCGGGACGGATATCAGTAGGTACTTGGAAAGTAGCACCACCAATACGACGAGATTTTACCTCCACTTGGGGAGTTACATTTTCGAGGGCTTTCTTCCAGATTTCGAGAGCAGACTTTTCCTCGTTAGGCATCTTTGATTTCACAATCTCCAACGCACCGTAAAAGATAGTATAGGCAGTATTTTTCTTGCCATCATACATCAAGTGGTTAACGAATTTCGTAACCCTTACATCACTGAAAACGGGATCAGGTAAAACAACCCGTTTTTTAGGTTTTGCTTTTCTCATTTCTTTTAAAAATCTTGTTCTTTTTTTGGTTGCTTATTACATCTTCAACAAGAGCCTCTGCTCTTATTTACTCAACCCAATCAGCCTATCCAAAAAACGCGAACCTGCGTTTAACACTAATTTAACTGAGTTTTCTTTACTGTCTTCTGACCAGGATTATTTTTTACCCTTAGCCGCAGGAGCAGCACCTGCTTTAGGTCTCTTGGCACCGTATTTCGAGCGACGTTGCAAACGACCATTTACACCGCTTGTATCAAGTGTACCACGAACAATGTGATAACGTACACCGGGGAGGTCTTTTACACGACCACCACGAACAAGTACAATCGAGTGCTCTTGCAAGTTGTGACCCTCACCGGGGATATAAGAGTTAACCTCTTTACCATTTGTCAAGCGCACACGAGCTACTTTACGCATAGCCGAGTTAGGTTTTTTGGGAGTGGTAGTGTACACACGCACACATACGCCACGGCGTTGAGGACATGAATCCAACGCGGGTGACTTACTCTTGTCTTCCAAAACAACCCTTCCTTTTCTTACTAATTGCTGAATTGTAGGCATTTTAGAACTTTTTTAATACTTTGTTTTGTTATAAATTAAGTTTTCTCTTTTCCTATGTCATTTTGCCTAAAACACACCTTTACCACCACAGAATCAATCGATTACCGTCATGCTCCGGTTCATTATAGGCCAAAAAGCGAGGCAAAGATACGAACTAATTCGTTTAGAACCAAACATTTTAGCCATAAAATTGCGATTAAGTGAAAATTACGCTCTTTTTCGACACTTTTTGACTCACCACCCCTCCTACCTCAGCTATACTCCTACTCCTCACCAAGTTGGCTATACAACGACAGACATTTCCACAGCAACACTACATCAAAAGGTAAATTGACGCAGAAAGCCTCTCGCAAGCGAAACAACTCCTTCACATCAAACCAATCTCGCACCTCACTGCGCGCCAATACAGCCAACGCATCGGCCACCCATTCACGCATATCTCCACTGCGCCACATTGGTAGCAACGAGAACGACTCGCCACACTCAATAGCGCAATGATGATGTTGCTCAACATAACCTTCAAAAAGCATTCGACGAGACAAACCACTGACCGCCGGCAGCGCAAAAGAGAGCGCCACTAATTTCCCGCCAAGAAAGGGCATGCGCACGCACACCCCCGCATCGGCAGCCGACCTGTCAAAGACTCGCAAAATGTGCGGTATGCGTTCATAACGAAGCTCACAATAACGCATATTATCAGCCTCGCCACCCGACCAACCTCCATACCGAGGCTTCACAGCTCTTTCCACCAAAATGGGAGAATAGAGCCTGTGCGGCACAAGACTATTGCAAGAAAGTTCTCTATCATCCCACACATCTTGCCACAAAGCATCGAGCCCCATTCCACTACACACAACCCGTACACCACAACGGCGCGCATAGCGGAAAAGCGCCGTACGTACAACCGTCTCACTACCATCAAAGGGCTCTTCAGCCCAATGTTGCATACGTTGCAGTTCGTCTACGGCATGCGAGGCTGTCACCCATATAGGCGAGGCCAGAGGCTGATGGCCTATGCTGTCAATATCTCCCGTAAAAGTGTGTATCTTCCACCGCTGACGACTCTGTAGGGCTATGCAATGCAACACTTGCGACTCAATACGTCCCGCAATACGTAGTCCACACGACGACACATCATTCAGGCTTCTCGCCACACTTTGTTGCAACTCCATAGCCAAGAGCTCTTGTAACTCTCTTACTTGATACTGCGACACAAGAGTTGCCACCTCATCGCGCAAGCTATACCAACACTTTTCGCTGAGCGAATAGCCATTATAGCGCATAAGGAAACCCGCCGGCAGTTGGTTTACTCCTTCCCAAAAAGTGTTATACGCCATGCCATACGTGCCATAAAGCATATAACCCGCCCAACGCTCTAAGGAAACATGCTTGCGTAGCCCGGTGGCAAAAAGCGTACGCACCTCTGACGAGAAATACAACTCACCCCTATTGATAGCATAGTAGAGCGGTTTTACACCAAATCTATCACGAGCCAACAGCAACATGTCGGCACGTCGATCATAGATCACCACAGCAAAGACACCTTCGAGACGAGGCAAGAAATCCTCTCCCCATTGACGGTAGGCCTTAGCCACTACTTCGACAGAACTATTGGTAACAAATTGATGATGATACCGTAGCTCTTCACGCAACTCGCCATAATTGTATATATCGCCATCCATTGCAACGACAAGCTGCAACTGCTCATCAACATACGGTTGTCGCACATCATCTTCCAACTCACTCACCACCCGGCCACAATGAGCCAATCCAAGGCGCGACTCAACAAACGACGAAACCCAGAAACCTCGCTCTTCACCACCTCGATGTTTCAGTCTACGCAACATAGCCGCCAATTGATACTCCAAGTCATCGGCATCATTCACAAGACCCACTATTCCACTCATATCAAACACTTTGAGGAGCATATATTATTAATAAGAAAATAACATATAGCTATTATTAAAGAAAAGAAGAGAAAAACAGGACAATTACCCTACTTTTCACTATCTTTACGGCCACCTTATGTAGCAGTAAAAAAAACAAGCCTGCAAGAAAATGGTTTAACAACAGCAACTGTGTTTCGACACACGTCACACAATTGCAACACAACAAAATCATAGAATTATGAATTACATTCTCTTCGACACCGTCAAAGAACACGGCAACCTTCTTCCCCTCACCTTCACTCGTCCCGTAGCCGAGTTGCGCGTGGGCATCGATACACTACGAGCTAAATGGGAAGCCCTACTACCCGGCCAATACTCTTATATAACCGAAGAATATCTTGCCGAGAAATACCCCACACAACACGCATCCGACAACATCTTCATAGCCGGCCACCTTCTTGCCACACCGGCACTTGCCGCTCAAATCAGCTCTCTGGCTCCAGGCGAGGCCATCGCCGACGAGAATGAGATATGGGCTTATCGCGGTGACACCTTCACCCCCGACAAAACACAACCCGCACACATCGTTGCTCCTTGCGAGACGCCCGACGCCATCCGTTACGCCTACGACATTTTTGGCAAAAACGGCAAGGAGCTCAACGCCGATTTTATGCGCATCACAAAGGGACGCACATCGGCACCCCTCAGCAATACCTGCACACTTATTGGCGATGCATCGCTACTCTTTATCGAAGAAGGCGCCGTAGTAGAGTGCTCGACACTCAATACCAAAAACGGCCCCATATACATAGCCAAAGACGCCGAAATCATGGAAACTTGTGCCGTACGAGGCCCGCTGGCTCTGTGCGAACATGCTGTCCTAAACATGGGCACGAAGGTATATGGCCCCACCACCTTGGGCCCCTACTGCAAGTGCGGAGGCGAGTTGAACAACGTTGTTTTCACCGGCTATTCAAACAAGGCCCACGACGGATTCTTGGGCAATGCCGTGATAGGCGAATGGTGCAACTTGGGCGCCGACACCGTAGCATCCAATCTCAAGAACACTTACGCCGAAGTGCGTTTGTGGAACTACCCCGATAAAAGTTTCCGCAAGACTGGGTTGCAATTTTGCGGTCCCATTATCGGCGACCACAGCAAGGCCGGCATCAACACCATGTTCAACACAGCCACTGTTGTGGGCGTGGGTTGCAATGTATACGGCTCGGGGTTTCCTCGCACATACATCCCCTCGTTCAGCGAAGGTGGCGCACAAGGCATGACCGAGGTAGGCCTCAACCGCTTCTTCGACATCGCCGAGCGCGTAATGGCTCGCCGACACAAAGAGCTCACCGACGCCGATCGTCGCTTGTACACCCACCTCTTCGAGAATAGAAATTAAGTTATAAAAACATAGCATTATTTACACAAGGCGACCCCGTAATAGGGTCGCCTTGTGTCGTATAGAGAAAATATTTGAGGGTTGGCTGTTAAATATATTGAAGAATCTTGGCAAGATTGATAGAAATGTTGTTATTTTGCACCAAATTTGGAGTAAATGTGCCCATACAAAACGGAACACAACCCCAATATTAACAACAAGCTATTGTTTAAGGACTATCCCGCACGCAATATTTATGACTACCAATCGCATTGATAGCTGCCCTATATGCAACGGCAAACACCTGATACACAAACTATCACTCACTGATAGTATATCGAACAAAACATTCGACATACTACAATGTAGCGATTGTGGCCTGCACATCACACAGCACGCACCACGCATGCAGGAGATGAGCGAATTCTACCCCGACAGCCAATCGGCCATTTACAAGCCCGCACAAAGCTCATGCGACAAATGGCTCGACCACATGTTAAGCGGCTGGTATAAAGAACAAGTAAAAATCGTGCGCGAGGAGTCGGAACGACACA
Organism: Bacteroidaceae bacterium; assembly: GCA_017555825.1. Taxonomy (GTDB): domain Bacteria; phylum Bacteroidota; class Bacteroidia; order Bacteroidales; family Barnesiellaceae_A; genus Barnesiella_A. The sequence continues at coordinate 23,114 of JAFZFQ010000011.1, forward strand.
GTGGCGTACTCTTTGAAATGGGATGCAAGGAGGGATATTTTGCCAACGCCATACGCAACAACGGATGGATCGCCCATGCTGTGGAGCACGACCCCACAGCCCGAGAATATGGCAACAAACGCTTTATGTTGCAAGTCGAAGATAGTCGCCGTTTGTTTGACATCAATGCCCGCTCATACAACGTGGTTGTTGCATGGGATACATTGGGAGAGGCCGTCGACATGCACCGCACAATAGAAAAGTTGTCACAGCTCATTGTCAAAGACGGAACACTTATCATCGCCTTCCACAATGCAGCGTGCAACGACTCAAAACACTACGCCTCATCATGGAGTGGATGGAACACCCCGCGCAAGCGATGGCACCTCACCCCGCAGGCTTTTGAGAAACTTGTCGAGCCACACAACCTGGAGATTGTCAACCTACGACACTCCACCCACCGAGCCACCATCACTGCCACCACAAGCATGTGGCAAGCATGTGGTCAAAAGAGTATTGCCTCAACTTTGTGGCACAACCTCAAGAGAGTGTTGACAACACACAACGACGATACATATTATATATATACGCTCAAACACAAGCAATAATGAGTACACCCAAGAAGAAAAAACGCTTTACTTTTTTAGAAGCTCGCATCACCTCTACACTGAGTGTGTCATTGGTTCTCTTTATACTCGGCATTATGGCTATGTTGGGCATATTGGCCAATAACCTTTCGGTGTACGTACGCGAAAACATAGGGTTCTCTATTGTACTGAAAGATACCGCTACCGAGACAAATGTAGCCCAACTGCAAGCCTCACTTGCCAATGCCGAGTATGTAAAGGCAGCACAATACATATCGAAAGAAGAGGCTCTGAAAGAGGTAATGCTCGAATTGGGCGAAAACCCCGAAGAGATAATAGGAGTGAACCCCATGCAAGCCTCTATCGAGGTACGCCTCATGGCCGATTATACCCACCCGGACAGCATTTCGGTAATAGAACGTAAGCTGAGCAGGCATAGCTATATAGAGAACATATACTTCCAAAAAGACCTCATACACGCGGTCAACGACAATATGCGCACCATCGGATTGATACTCTTTGCCCTGGCCATGGTGCTGATGA
>JAFZFQ010000012.1 GCA_017555825.1 Bacteroidaceae bacterium
CGTCATCGTCATCATCTTCAAATAGAAAATGACTGTCGCACTCTCCCACTTCACTATCCGACTCAACAACATCGTAGTCTACCACCGCTACTTCGTCCGATAGCACTATCACTTCTTCCTCATCTGCCTCGGCTATGATGGGCTCATCTACGGTCTCTATAACCTCGTCTACCACTTCAACAGGCTCCTCTTCGGGCTGTAAATCGCATATTTCGGGCAGAGACTCCACCTCTATTTCCATCGACACCTCGACAACAGGTTGTTCTTGTGCGGGCGTCTCTTCCTCTATAAGAGAATCTTCTACAAAGGGGGCAATATACTCCTCTTCTTCTTCAAGCTCGGGCTCGGGCACATGAGGCTCGACCATGGGCTCTGCCAAGAAAGCGTCTTCTTCATCCTCAGGGACATCTATCGACACCATTTCGATATCGATAACCGGCTCATCGTTTTGAGGCTGAGACTCTTCTGCAACGCTATCATCTTGCTCTTGCACGGCATCTTCGGCATTATTTATCCACAGGTCATACTCGGCAGGTATTTCGACAGGTGCAGGGTTGGCCTCGGCACGCAAGGTCTCGACAAGAGCCGTGATATTTTGCGATTTTTCAATAGCTACTTTATAAAGCACATCGGGGGCACTATCGCCACTGCGCTCGATAACGATAAGCAAGTCGCGCAACTGAGAGAGTTGCTCGGCTATCTTCAGGTTGTGTTGGGCTCTATCCATTTACTGTATTTTTAACAATGCAAAAATAGCGATATTTATATAATATAAAATAGCTCAAGAGAGAATATTGATGTTTTTGTTACAACGGGGCAAATATGTCGTGCAACAGCCGCTCATAATAGCCACGAACTACCGACGACTTGGCACTGTGGTTGTTGCTCATAAGCACCACAGCATAGGTCTTGCCGGCATGTTGATAGTATCCTGCATAGCACAACACACCACCCATGCTACCACTCTTGAGGCGCAACGTACCGGGGAGTGTGTGGCGTGAAAAAAGGTAACGTACAGTGCCTTCACGACCCGCTTGTGGAAGTTTCGACAAGAGACGATTACCTATTGCCGTGTCGCGATAGGCCTCAATCAACAAGGATGCCAGGAGTTGTGGTGTAGCAACATTCTTGCGTGAAAGTCCACTACCATCGGTAAGATTGATAGCAAGGGTATCGATGCCCATGCCACTCAAGATACTGCGCTCGTATGACAAAGCGGTAGGCAGGGAGGCTATGGTATCACGGCTCAATGCTACATATCGCAGGAGCGACTCGGCATAGAGATTGTTGCTATTGTGCAACATCTCACGCAACATCTCGCCCAACGAATCGGATGCGTGCACATAGAGCTGATGTTCTATATGTGGAATACTCTCTCCCTCCTCGCACAATGTGCGATCGGTGGCGGGAGTACCGTCTACCACTATACCGGCTCGGTGCAAGGCTTGGTGTAGGTCGTGAGCCATAAAAAGCGGAGCATCGGGCATGGCACACCTGAGTGCCACACTATCGCGATGTGCAGGAAGAGTACCCATGAGCACGCAGTGTGGCGAATAGGGAGCCGTGTACACCTCAGACCTATCCTTCGCACCCACAACAAGGTGATTGTGATAGTACAACTCAGGAGTAGGCATAGATACACCCAAGATGCGGGGTTGAGAGCCCACCGAGTCGGTGTGCAAGTAGAGTTGATACTCATTGCCCTTATAGTTGGCACCAAAACATGCAGCGCCATAATAGAAGCCCAAATCCTCGGCCATCCACTCAGCCCATCCTCCCATAGCACACACCGAGGCATCGACCACCACACGACCGGTAATGCGACGTATATGCAACTGCGAGAGAGCGCCAAGCAGCGAGTCGAGAAAAGCCGTGGTAGGTTGCACAGAAGAGCCATTGGCCAACGATGGGTCTATAGCACCTCGCACCACAATATCGCCATGCAATATAGTGTCGACTACACAGCCGGTATATCCTACATGTGTGTGCCAACGCATCGCATCGTTGTAACTCTTCATTACAGCCGTGGCAGTAAATAGCTTGACCAACGAGGCGGGAACGAGAGCCTTATCGGCATTGCACTGTGCAAGAACCTCGCGTGTATCGACATCGGCAATATATACACCTACCGACGCGCGACGCATATCGTCGTGTTGCATCAGTCGATCGATGGGTGTCGCCGCATATAGCGACACAGCCGTCATGAGCCATAGCAACAACAATATAACTCTATTCTTTATCATCTTCTCTCTGAAGCAACAAGAGGTTGCCCGGCGAAAAACGTCGAACAACCTCTTGCTATATTTTATTGACACATCACGCTTTTACCTCGGCAGGCTCGGGCGAAATGAGTTTGTAACCTTTACCGTGAATGTTGATAATCTCGATTGAGGGATCGTCTTTGAGGTGCTTGCGCAACTTGGTGATGTAGACATCCATACTACGAGCGTTGAAGTAGTTGTCGTCAATCCAGATGGTCTTGAGGGCATAGTTACGCTCCAATATATCGTTGACATGAGCACACAAGAGGTTCAAAAGCTCCGACTCTTTAGTAGTGAGTTTTGTAATCTTGTCGCCAATGGCAAGCACTTGCTTTTGTGTATCGAAAGTAAACTTACCAATGCGATAGAATGTCACCTCTCTACCCTTCTTGCCCTTGACACGACGCAAGATAGCCTCGATACGGAACACAAGCTCTTCCATAGAGAAGGGTTTGGTGATATAGTCGTCGGCACCGATTTTGAAACCTTCGAGAATATCTTCTTTGAGAGACTTGGCAGTGAGGAATATGATAGGAACTTCGGCATTAACGGCACGAATCTCTTGCGCCAATGTGAAACCATCCTTCTTGGGCATCATCACATCGAGTACACACAGATCGTAGTTGCCTTTCAAAAAGGCTTTATAACCGGCTTCACCATCTGAGCAGAGGTCGGCATCATAATCTTTGGCTTGCAAATATTCGCGAAGCAACATACCGAGGTTTTCATCATCTTCGCAAAGCAAAATACGCAATTTTTCGTCCATAGTTTTATTCTTTTATTAGGGGTAATGTTATTATAAATGTTGAGCCTTCGTTCAACTCGCTTTCGGCACGAATGTCGCCCTTGTGGTCTTTGATAATCTTGTGCACATAGGCCAATCCCAAACCAAAGCCCTTGACATCGTGCCGATTGCCTGTCGATACGCGGTAGAACTTGTCAAATATCTTTTTCAAATCGTCTTTCTTTATACCTATACCATTGTCACGAATGGCTATCTCTACCTTGTCGTCGGAGAGTATACGCGTGCTGATGAAGAGCGACAGGGGTACATCCTCGCGACGGTACTTCACTGCATTGTCGAGCAGATTGAAGATAACATTGGTAAAGTGCATCTCGTCTACAGCAACAATCATATCTTCGGCAGGGAGGTCGGCATCGATAGTACCGCCAAACTTCTCAACCTTGATTTTGAATGTACTCATCACACCGGCTATGAGCACGTTGACATCGACATTGTGCAGCTTCAGTTGTGTCTTTTGTCGGTCAAACATAGACATCTGCAACACCTTCTCTACCTGCAATCGCAAACGCTTGGTCTCGTCGGTGATAACACCCGATATGTGGTTGAACATCGTAGGACTCTTGCTCATGGCAGGGTCGTTGAGCATCTGTGCAGCAAGCGATATGGTAGATATGGGAGTCTTGAACTCGTGCGTCATGTTATTGATAAAGTCGTTCTTCATGTCGGTGAGCTTCTTTTGACGGAACACTACAATAATTGTGAAGGTAAATGTTACCAACATGATGAGTGTAAATATAAACGACGGGATAATAAAGCGCACCGAGTCAAAGAGATAATCGTTTTGTGTGGGGAAGTATAACCGCAAGGTATTGCGACGTCCGAGAGGGTCGTTGGGAAAGATTATCTGCGAAAACAACAACTGCTTAGACACAGCGGGATTGTACTCGGCACTGTCATACACCACCCTACCCTTGTTGTCGATTACCGCATATTGGAAGGGAAGATTCAAGCCATTGTTCTCAAACTCGGTCTTGAGATAGTAACCCAACTTGCGTGTATCGATGCGCTCTAATATATGCTTAGAGCTGGCCTGACCGAGAATACTGATAATCACATCGTCGATAAGACCACGTTGATAGAGATACTGGCTACGCAAGAGCTCCTGCATATTCTTGTAGGCGTGCATCATGGGTGCGGGTATCTTGTGTTGACCTGTCAAAGAAGAGCGATTCTTCAATGCCAACGCGCGATCCTTGAAATTATTGAAAGTAAAAGTTGTAACCGAGCCGTCGGGAGCAGTAATGGCCAATTGCGGTTGTACCACTATATCGCCAATGTCGTGGTTGTGGTGAGTGAGAAGGTCGGCTTCAAGAGCTTCAGTAAGAAACTGCTGCGCTTCATCCTCTTCCAACATGGTCGAAACGCTATAGAGACTGCGTTGCACGGCCTCCTTAAACTGCTCTTTACGCATCTTTATCATATTTTCCATATACATAAATTGCGTAAACAACAAGCCGGCAAAAGTAACAGCCATTGTTATAGCGAGAAACCATATTGTAGACTTTTTCATACCGTTGTTTTGTTCTGCTTCGTTTTACATTGCCACACGCGGTTTTTATGAAATAAACAAACTATTTATAAGTTAGGTTTAATAAAAGTAACATAAAAACGCAAGTCGGCTTTAACATTTAAGTGCAAATTTAACAAACAAATGTTTAATGGCAAATAATATCTTAAAAAATCGCGCACATTTTTACATTTTTAACCATCATTTTAAGATTTGAGCACATAGAGAAAAAAACGCCACCTTGACGGCTCACGCCGCAAGGTGGCTAATTCTAATCCTAAAAATTTTCATTCTACACACCGTATCACTACTGATGCAGAATATTCTACCATGAAAATTTATTCTTCTTTTTCTTCTGCTTCATAAGCCTTGAGGAGCTTGTCTTGTACATCGCCAGGTACGAGTTCGTATGAAGCGAACTTCATTGTAAACGACGAACGACCACCTGTCAATGAGCTGAGTGCTGTAGAGTATGATGCCATCTCTTTCAAAGGCACTTTAGCTTGAAGTTTCTCAAAGCCTTTCTCGCTTGTCATACCCATGATGATGGCGCGACGGCCTTGGAGGTCGCTCATTACATCACCCATCTTGTCGCTGGGCACGAGCACTTCAACATCATATACGGGCTCCAAAATCTTGGGACCTGCTGCCTTAAATGCTTCACTGAAGGCGTTGCGGGCTGCCAAGCGGAATGAGATTTCGTTTGAATCTACGGGGTGCATCTTACCGTCATAGATACATACTCGCACGTCGCGAGCGTAAGAACCTGTGAGAGGACCTTGCTCGATGCGGTCCATCAAACCCTTGATGATAGCGGGGATAAAGCGTGCATCGATAGCACCACCCACGATACTGTTTACAACAACGAGTTTACCACCCCATTCGAGATCGATAGTTTGGGTATCGCGTACGTTCATGCGGTACTCTTGGTTGCCAAACTTATAAGTGTCGGGAGCAGGCATGCCTTCGTAGTAAGGCTCAACGATGAGGTGAACCTCACCAAATTGACCAGCACCACCCGATTGTTTTTTGTGACGATAGTCGGCACGAGCAGCCTTGGTAATAGTTTCGCGATAAGGTATGCGAGTCTCTACAAACTCGATGGGCAACTTATCGTTGTTTTCGATACGCCATTTGAGTGTGCGCAAGTGGAACTCACCTTGACCCGACACGATAGTTTGTTTCAACTCCTTAGATTGAACAACCTCCCAAGTAGGATCTTCTTCGTGCATACGAGTGAGTATTTCGCTCAACTTCTCGGCATCGGCCTCGTTAACGGGACGAATAGCGCGTTGATATTTTGGTGCAGGATATTGAACGAGGTCATATACATATTCGCATCCTTTTTCATTAAGTGTATTGCCGGTACGCACGTCTTTGAGTTTCACGCTGGCACCTATATCACCTGCTACCAATTGATCAACTTTGGTACGAATTTGTCCGCTTACACAGAAGAGTTGCGCCATGCGCTCACGGCTACCACGATTCATATTTTGCAAGTCGTCACCCTCTTTGAGCGTACCCGACATTACCTTGAAGTAGTAAACCTCGCCAATGTGAGGCTCAACAGTTGTCTTGAATACATAGAGGCTAACGGGACCATTGGGATCGGGAGCAACTTCTTCGGCCTCGGCTGTGATGGGAAGAGGCATGTCGTTGACAAAAGGTACAACGTTGCCCAAGAACTCCATCATACGACGCACACCCATGTCGCGCAATGCGCTCACACAGAATACGGGGAAGATGCTACGAGTAACAAGACCCTTGCGGATACCTTCGCGCATCTCGTCCTCGGTAAGAGAGCCTTGCTCAAAGAATTTGTCCATCAAAGTCTCGTCATTTTCGGCAGCAGCCTCAACGAGAGCTTGGTGCAATTCCAATGCACGAGGCATCTCGCTCTCGGGGATGTCGCTGATAGTGGGCACACCACCGTCGGGACCCCAGCTATACATCTTCATGAGCAATACGTCGATCATTGAGTTGAACGATGCACCACATGCGAGGGGATATTGTACTTGTACGACTTTGTTACCAAATGCTTCGCGCAATTGCTCTATAGAGTTGTCATAGTCGGCCTTCTCGCCATCGAGTTGGTTCATGGCAAAGAGAACGGGCTTGTTCAACTTCTCGGCTGTGCGGAAAATATTTTGTGTACCTACCTCAACACCATATTGAGAGTCGATAACGATTACACCTGTGTCGGTAATGCTCAATGCAGTAATGGCACCACCTACGAAGTCGTCGGCTCCGGGGCAGTCTATCACGTTGAGCTTCTTATTGAGGAACTCGGCATAAAATACAGTGGGGAACACCGAGTAACCATACTCTTTCTCCACGGGGAAATAGTCTGTTACAGTATTACCTGCATCGACACTACCTCTACGTTTTATCACACCACACTCGTAAAGCATAGCTTCGGCGAGCGTGGTTTTTCCGGCTCCTTTACTTCCCAAAAGGGCAATGTTTTTGATTTCATGCGAATTGTAGACCTTCATAATATTATCTTTTAAGGTTATTAATAAAGACTGGTTTTTTAGGTATTACTTTTGACCTTTTCATCAAAAGCGGACGCAATTTAGTCACTTTTTAATTAAAATGCAAGTAAATTGAGACGTTTTTTTAAACATTTTTATTTACAAAAGTTATATATATACACTATGTATCTATTAATACGTTTATAATTAATATCATACTACCCTATTTCGAAATTTTGTATTATCTTCGCAATCGCATGGCAGGAATATATATACACATACCATTCTGTCGCACACGCTGCATCTACTGCGACTTTCACTCGGGCACAGACATGTCGGTACAAGAGCAATATATCGACGCATTGTGTCGTGAGCTCGACTTGCGCATCGATGAGTTACACGGCGAGCCTATACACACATTATATATAGGTGGTGGCACGCCTTCGCAACTATCAGGTAGTGCTCTCACTCGACTATTCAACCACTTGTCGAAATATATAACCTGGGACGAATGTCACGAAGTGACCATCGAGTGCAATCCCGACGACCTCAGCGACGATTATATAGCACACCTGCGCACACTGCCCATCAACCGCATAAGCATGGGTATACAGAGCTTTGACGACAACGACTTGCGCTTTCTGCGACGCAGACACACAGCTCAAGCCGCACAAGAGGCTATAGCACGTTGCCACAATGCAGGATTTGACAATATCAGTATAGACCTCATATACGGCCTGCCGGGGCAAACCCTCGAAGCCTGGAATAAAAACATTGAGAAAGCCCTATCGACAGGCGTGCAACATCTATCGGCCTACGCTCTCATATATGAGGATGGCACTGCACTGATGAAGCTCAAAGAAGAAGGTTTGGTACAGGAGTGTAGCGACGAGCTATCGCTTGCCATGTATGCAAGGCTTATAGACCGCCTTGAAGAGGCCGGCTATCACCAATACGAAATATCAAACTTTGCGCTTTCGGGGCGCGAGGCTCGCCACAACTCATCGTATTGGAACGACACACACTACTTGGGTCTGGGCGCTGCAGCACACAGCTACGACGGCACAACACGCCGATACAATCCGGCCAACACTCGCATCTATATCGACAATATTGCAAGTGGCAGATGTTGCTATGAAGAGGAGATACTTTCCGACCAAGACCGCTACAACGATATGTTGCTCACCCGTCTCCGCACCCGACAAGGTATTGACGAGAGCCGTGCGAGAAGACAATTCGACTCTACCTATATAGATTATATGTATCGTATGGCTCGGCCACACCTTGCATGTGGCAACATGGAGCAGGCCGAAGGATACCTGCGCATAACAAAGCAAGGATTATTCATCAGCGATAGCATCATCAGCGATCTATTTATCGTCGAATAAAACCACGTCGCCACACCGTTACCCACCCACATTCTACAAAAAAAGCGACAATTTGGAGTTGCTTTTTGTGTTATCATTGTAATTTATTACAATTATTGCTATATTCGCAATATTATTCACACAATATTTAATAACCATAAAAACACAAAATATGAAAAAGCTATTGAGTCTTATCACGGCTATTCTTATTGCTGCATGTAGTCTCACCATCTCGGCCGAGATTATTTCATCAAGAATAGCACAAGAGGCAGCCAACAATTTCTTGGCTCTTGACAATGAATGGCACGGAGCAACCGACGCCAATGTAAAATTGGTAGAGCACGAGGGTATTCCTGCCTATTATATCGTACAATACACCGCAGGAGGATGGGCTATTGTATCGGCTCAGTCGTCATCTATGCCCGTTATCGGATACAACACTACAGGTGTGTTTGAAGCTCCTGCTCCCGTAAAAAAACTGCTCGACTTCAATGTCCGCATCATCACAGCACGCGCCAAGGATATGGGCAAGATAGAACATGTGGGATGGCAACGTGTGAAGCAACGCAAGGCTGCTACCGAGAGTATTATTAACTCCACCCCCGATATTGCTCCGCTCATCAAAATAGATTTGGACCAATCGGCACCATTCAATACATATTGCCCTAAAATAGACGGTAAAAACTCATTGGCAGGCTGCGTGGCTGTGGGCATGACACAAGCCATGATGGTGCAAGGGTATCCACCGCGCGCTACCGGAAGCCACTCATATACATCAGCGACCACCGGCATACACAGCATCAACTACGACAACGAAAAGGCTTACAATTGGGATGCTATATACGCAAGCGAGCAAACCGGCAACTACGACGAGATAGCGCGCCTATTGTATCATGCCGGAGTATCGGTCGACATGCAGTATGGCTTAGAGGGCTCGGGCGCGCAAACCGCACTTGTAGCCGATGCTTTGGTACGAAACTTTGGCTATAGCAACAAGATTGTGAAGTTTATGACAAAGACACCCAACGACAACGAGTGGCTCGATCTTTTGCTCAACGAGCTATCTCATGGACGAGCTGTCGTATATAGTGGTCAAGCCTTAGAGGGTGGTCACTGCTGGAACATAGACGGATGGAAACAATCTACCCAAATGCTCCACTGCAACTGGGGTTGGGCAGGATATGGCAACGGATACTTCAGCCTCAACAACATGACCGACTCATATCAAAGCATCAATTTCTTGTACGACCACGGCGCAGTCTTTGGCGTACAAGCACCTACCGAAGCCCCCTTCGATATATTGCTGAAAAGCCAAAATTTTGTACTTGGCACAACTGCTGGAGCTACACTCACCCATATTGAGGTGCTATCGACCGATAATAACGCTTCGTATAGATACGAACTTTACGGCCCGAACAATACCATTTCGCCCTACCAAGTAAACGGCAACAAACTTGTATCGAGCGAGACAATTGCAGCAAGCGACAATTTCAAATATTTGCGTATCAAGGCCACCAATACCGCATCGGGCAAGTCATACGAAAAGATATTCGACATCAATATAGTATCGGCAAATACACTAAATCTTTTAGGCACTTACGATGTTCATGCCAATAGCGCATTTACGGGCTATCCCGACTCGGAGTGGCAAATAGAAATCGTTGCCGATAAATACGACAACACAAAGGTATGGTTGCAACCTATCTGCCAAATAAATGGTCTTCAAGACACCGAAATATACAGAGTCTATGCTACCTACAACGAGACAAAAAATACTCTTACCATGCCTATGGGTCAAGTGCTGTTTGAAACACCTAACTACAAGCTGATATGTGGTACATCGAACGGTAGCAATATTGATATTACCAACAACATTACTCTCGAAGTAGCGCAATCTCAGTCTTCGACACAAATCACGTTTGCAAAAGACTACGTTTTTGGTGTTGGCGACATACTTCATGAAAATGGATGGTGGTATCAAGCATTGAAAAATATCACCCTTACAAAAGCGTCGAACAAAGCAACAGCTCCACTTGGTATAGAGTTGAGCACAACAAGCATCGCACTTGGCACAGCAAGCAACGTAGCACTTGCCGACGTAACAGTATTGTGTGACAGCGACGATGAGACATTCCGCTTCGATGTTTACGGCCCGCAAGGAGCCACCTCGCCCTATAAAATCGTAGGTAACAAATTGATGTCGAACCAAACTATAGCCAACAGTGATGAGTTTAAATTTGTGCGCATCAAGGCTACAAACACCATCACCGGCGAGTCGTGCGAGGCTGAGTTTACTCTCAATATTGTCGAGACAATAGCCATAGAGAAAATTTTGGGCGAGTACAACGCCTTTGCACACAGTGCATTCAAAGACTATCCCGACGAGGAGTGGAGCGTGAGCATAACAGCCGATGGCAACAACCCCAATATAGTGTGGATAAAACCTATTTGCCTATTTGCAGGACTCAACGAAACTAACATAAACCCCGTATATGCTATTTACAATGCATTAGAAAGCACACTGCTCTTGCCTTTGGGACAAGTCCTTTATGAGCAAGGTGATAATTATAGAATGATTGTTGGAGCCTCTACCGATGCCGGTAACACCAAATTGACAAGTGGCAATCTTGTCCTGAATATTACATACACCGACGACCGTGCTGTGATAACCTTTGACCCAAGCACCGTCGTAGGTGTGGGCAATGCTATAGACAATGCGTGGTGGTATCAAGCACTGCATGGTATAGTATTTACACAGAGTGCACCATATACCTACGACCCTATCGACATTGACGAACTCGCAGGTAAATACTATGCCTTTGCACACAGTGCATTCAATGGCTACCCCGACGAAGAGTGGGACGTAACCCTCAGTATCGATATGAATACCCCCAATAAAGTGTGGATAAAACCCATCTTCCTCTTTGCCAACCTCGACCCCAAATACATCAACGCCGTATACGCCACATACGATGCTTCAAAGGGTACACTCACCATGCCTTTGGGTCAAGTATTGTATGAGCAAGACGACAAGTATCGCATTATAACCGGTGCTTCGTTTGACAATGGTCAATCAAGAGACACAAGTGGCAATATCACATTCATTGTCACTAAAGAGGACGAAAACATTGTTATAAAATTGAACGAAAACGCCGTTTTGGGTACGGGCAATGCCGTGACCGACCAATGGTGGTGGCAAGCGCTATATGACATGACATACACCAAGGTGCGAGTATACGAGAAGATTGAGATCGACGGTATATACTACAATATTACCAGCAATATACACAAAACTGCACAAGTGAGCTTCAAGGGCAATAGCTACGACCAATACTCAAACGAATATAGCGACGCTGTGGTTATTCCCGAAACAATCACTTACGATGGCACGACATTCACCGTAACATCGATAGAAGAGAGTACCTTCTACTTCTGCACAAAACTAACCTCTATAACCATACCCGGTAGCATCACCGAGATTGGCGAGAAAGCATTCTACAATTGCATAAACCTTGCCGAAATCAACATTGGTGCAATCAATCCTCCGCTGATATACGCCGAGACCTTTATGGGTGTAGATAAGAGTATACCCGTGTATGTTCCCGACAATAGCAAGCCCTACTATGTGTCGTCACAATATTGGAATGAGTTTACCAATATCGTAGACAATGCATGTGCCGAGTGTATCGGTATCGACGACATTATAGGAAACTACAATGCCTTTGCACATAGTGCTTTCAAAGACTCTCCCGACGAAGAGTGGGGTGTGAGCATTACTGCCGACACCACCAACCCGAGCATGGTGTGGATACATCCTATATGCCTGTTCTCCAATCTCAGTGCTACACACATCACTCCTATATACGCAACACTCAACGCAGTAGACAGCACCCTTGTCGTGCCTTTGGGACAAGTCCTTTATGAGCAAGCCGACAAATACAAAATGATTGTAGGCGCATCGACCGACTACGGCGAAACGATATTGACAAGTGGCAATCTTGTCTTGAAAATCACATTTGCCAACGACCGGGCTGTGATAACATTTGATCCCAACACTTTAGTAGGCGTGGGTAATGCCATAGATAATGCGTGGTGGTATCAAGCGCTGTATGGTATCACATTTACCGAAGCCGAAACTACCGAGAGCGGAAAAATAGAGATAGATGGTATATACTACAACATTACAAGTGCCAACACCGCAGAGGTTACCTACAAGGGCAACAGCTACGACGAGTATAACAACGAATACAGCGGTACTGTCATCATTTCCGAAACTATCAACTATAACGGCGCAACATACACCGTCACAGCGATAGGCGACGAGACATTTATCGGTTGTAACGACTTGACATTGGTAATTATTGGCAACAATGTATCGTCAATAGGCGAATATGCCTTCTATGGTTGCAGTAATTTGACTAATATTACCTGGCCAAGTAGCGCTCTTACAATAAAGAATCAAGCGTTCATGTGCTCGGGTGTTAGAAATGTTACCATCAGAGCCAATATGCAATTGGGATATGCCGTATTCTACGAATGTGCATCGTTGACCTCTGTAACTATCGAAGAGGGCGTAACAGTGATACCCGAATGGACATTTGGCTACTGCAACGGCATTACACAGATTAACCTCCCGAACACAGTAGAGAAGATAGAAAATTATGCCCTATACAATTGCAGCAGCCTCGCCTCGATAACTATACCCGCAAGTGTTGTATCAATAGGACAATCAGC
>JAFZFQ010000013.1 GCA_017555825.1 Bacteroidaceae bacterium
CGGTCAGAGCGACTACTTCGAGGGAGTGACTCACTCACTCTGTACACTTGAGTTTGTGCCTCACCGTCCGCTCTACGATCTTTTTGTAGACTGGGTGAAGGGTGGCCAAGATCTTGACGACAATCGTCCTCGACAATATGAGTTCAACAAGCTCAACCTTAGCTACACACTCATGAGTAAGCGCAACTTGCTCATCCTCGTGAAGGAGGGTTTGGTAAATGGTTGGGACGACCCCCGCATGCCCACTCTTTGTGGTTTCCGTCGCAGAGGTTACTCGCCCGAGTCTATTCGTAAATTTGTCGACAAGATTGGATACACTACCTACGAGGCAGTCAATGACTTTGCGTTGCTCGAAAGCGTAGTGCGCGAGGACTTGAATGCACGAGCTACACGTGTATCGGCGGTTATTGACCCCGTTAAGCTCATCATTACAAACTATCCCGAGGGTCAAGTTGAGGTATTGGAGAGTGTAAACAACCCCGAAGATCCCTCGGCAGGTACTCACACTATTGAGTTCAGCCGCGAGTTGTGGATGGAGCGCGAGGACTTTATGGAAGATGCTCCCAAGAAATACTTCCGCATGACTCCCGGTCAAGAGGTACGCCTCATGAATGCCTATATCGTGAAGTGCACAGGTTGCAAGAAAGATGAGAATGGCAATGTTGTAGAGGTGTATGCCGAGTATGATCCCGAGACACGTAGCGGTATGCCCGGCGCCAACCGCAAGGTGAAAGGTACACTCCACTGGCTCAGTTGCGACCACTGTCTCCAAGCCGAGGTACGACTCTATGACCGCTTGTGGAAGGTAGAAAATCCTCGTTTGGAAATTCAAAACATACGCGATGCCAAGGGATGCGATGCGCTTGAGGCTATGCGCGAGGTGATAAACCCCGACTCGTTGAAGGTACTCACCAACTGTTATGTAGAGCGTTATCTTGCCGAGGCTCGTCCTCTCGACCACTTGCAGTTCCGTCGCATCGGATACTTCAACGTCGACAAGGATTCTACTCCCGAGAAGTTGATTTTCAACCGTACCGTGTTGCTCAAGGATAGCTGGGAAAAGGCCAAAACAAAATAAAAAATTGTTTTTCCTAAGATAGTAAAGGGTGCACTTCGGTATTCTGAAGCGCACCCTTACACATAAAAAACGGCCTATGGCCGGTAGCCAACTATGGTTGTGCTACTCTCTTATGAACGAATTGTAGATGAAAGAATCGGACATACGCAAGTTGCGCGAACGGTATGAAAAGTTGCTCGAAGAGGGCACGCACGGATACTTTGAGCCCGACGAGTTGGAGATGATAGCCGACTCGTATGAGCAAGAAATGTCGTACCGCAAGGCGTTGCATGTTGTATCGCATGGACTCCAACTCTATCCATCGAACGAGATGCTCATGTTGCACAAGGCGCGTTGCCTCTTGTCGCTCGGCAGGATAGAAGATGCGGGAAGGGTGCTTGCTGCTATTACCGAGCACAATATCGAATATCATTTTACGGCTGCCGAGTGGGCTTTGATGCGCGATGATGATGATGGCGCTGTGAAGTCATTCTGTTCTATTATCTCGGATGCCGATGCGACGATAGAAGACTGTATAGATGTTCTTGATATCTGTGCCGACTTGGATAGGGTAGAGCTTCTTGAGCAAGTGACGCCTGTGGTAGAGCGCCAGTTTGACGATGCAACACCCTACTTGCGCGAGTTGGCTATGCTATATGAAGAGAAAGAGCAAGACCAACGCGCTATTGAACTCTACAATCAAGTGCTCGATGTCAATCCCTTCTCGGTCGATGATTGGTTTTCGCTTGCCAAGGTATATGCACGTGTCAAAGAGTATGCCAAGGCGATAGAGGCGTGCGACTTTGCACTTGCCATTGAAGAGAACGACGAGAGTGTTATTGCCTTCAAGGGCTACTGCTACTATGATAGTGGCGAGTATATGCAAGCCATAGAGCAGTTTCAAGCCTTCTTGCAGTGTACCTCCGACAAGGCTGTTGCCTATGAACTTATAGCCGAGGCATACGGTAGGCTCGAAAAACATGAGCAAGCTATTGAGTATCTGCTCAAAGCCGTTGCTATCAACGATCGCAGTCACGACTTGTATTATCAATTGGCTGTAAACCACTACTATATGGGTGATGTCGATGAGGCAATATCCTATCTGCGCAAGGCTGTGGCTTGTGACGACTCGGACGACGAAGCTCACGTATTTATGGGTGAATTGCTCTTGCAGAAGGATGAGTATGAAGAGGCATATATTCACCTCTTGCGCACCCAACTCACCCCCGTTGTCGATACTGTGCCGGCTACTGCGCTGGCCGATGTGTGTATACACCTGCAACGATACGACGAGGCTATCAAGGTGCTCGAACTGCTACTTGAGCAAGACCCATACGAGCCACACTACCTCTTCGATATTATATTGTGTTACTTGCAACAAGGTGAGTATCAGACTGCTGCCGAATGGGTGGCGCACTCGGAGAAGCTATCGCGCGATACGCAGAAAATATCGATACTTGATGAGTCGTCGCGCAAGGCGTGGAATTCAATAAGAGAGCGCATCGATGAGTTGCGCAATATACTCAGTGTTTATTTGGATAAAAAATTATAGTTACTTATGAAAAAATTTTCACCTGCAACAATCTGTGTGCAAGGCGGCTGGACTCCCAAGAAAGGCGAGCCTCGCGTGTTGCCCATTATACAGAGTACCACATTCAAGTACGATACAAGTGAGCAGATGGCTCAGCTTTTCGACCTGGAAGCCGAGGGCTATTTCTATACCCGATTGCAGAATCCTACCAATGATGCCGTAGCCGCCAAGATTGCTGCCCTCGAAGGTGGTGTTGCTGCTATGCTCACCTCGTCGGGTCAAGCCGCCAATTTCTATGCCATATTCAATATATGCCAAGCGGGCGACCACTTCGTGAGCACATCGAGCATCTATGGAGGTACTTACAACCTCTTTTCGGTAACGATGAAGAAGTTGGGTATAGAGGTTACTTTTGTAGACCAAGATGCCGACGATGCTACAATTCTTGCAGCATTCCGCCCCAATACCAAGTTACTCTTTGGTGAGACTATAGCTAACCCCGGTTGCAGTGTGCTCGACATTGAGCGCATGGCTCGCATAGCGCACAGCCAAGGTGTGCCCTTGATTGTCGACAATACACTTGCAACACCTATCAACTGTCGTCCCTTTGAGTGGGGATGCGATATTGTTACACACTCTACTACCAAGTATATGGATGGACATGCCACTGCTGTGGGTGGAGCTATTGTAGATAGCGGCAACTTCGATTGGGAAGCACACCATGATCGTTTTGCTTGCCTTACCGAGCCCGATGCCTCGTATCATGGATTGGTATACACGCAACGATTTGGCAAGATGGCCTATATAACCAAGGCTACAAGTCAAGTGATGCGTGACTTGGGTTCTATACAGTCGCCCCAAAATGCCTTCTTGCTCAATATCGGACTCGAAACCTTGCACTTGCGCATGCAACGCCACTGTAGCAATGCACAGCGCGTGGCCGAGTATTTGCAAGCCAATGAGCGTGTGGCATGGGTACACTATTGTGGATTGCCCGGCGATAAATACTATGAGTTGGGTCAGAAGTATCTGCCCAATGGTTCGTGTGGTGTTATCTCATTTGGCTTGAAGGGTGGTCGCGATGTGGCTATCAGATTTATGGATAACTTGCGCATGGCGGCTATTGTGACCCATGTGGCCGATGCACGCACCTCGGTGTTGCATCCTGCCAGCCACACACACCGCCAACTATCGGACGAGCAGTTGCGCGAGGCCGGTGTCGACCCCGACTTGATACGCTTGTCGGTAGGTATTGAAGATGTAGACGATATTATTGCCGACTTGCAACAAGCTATGGAAGCCTAAATCGTAACTTCCAATAAGAATACATAAGGAGCTATTGCCTCGATGCGATCGGGATGCGATAGCTCTTTTATTTTGTTGTTGTGTTGCAGGTGGATGCCATCGGTCTTTTCTATTAGCTTCAACAGGTATTTGGCTTTGACTGCATGGTCAATCTCAAGGTTGGTGAGTCGGCCTGGCAAGATGCTTACTATCACACCTATAACATTGCCATTGCTGTCAAACAGCGGGCTACCACTGCTGCCATGTTCTACGTCGACCGAGGTTGTATAGTTGGGTCCAGACGGATTTATTGCTGTGATTTCGCCTTTGGCTGTTTTTATTTCGCTTGTGAAACGCCCCGGGTCGGGATATCCCATGTAGAATACCTCTTCGCCTTTGCGAACTATGCGGTCGCTTATGCTGTAGGGAAGCTCATTGAAGCCTACAAAATTGTCGTCGTTGATGTGTATAATAGCCAGGTCGTGAATGCTGTCGACGGCTACTACATCGGCATTGAATCGCTCTTGAAATGAACTACCCATGCAGTATACCTTTATATCCTGAGCATTTCTTATCACATGGTGGTTGGTTGCTATGTATCCGTCGGTCGTGATGGCAAATCCACTACCGGACATTCTCCTCATTGCAGGTGGTGGTGGAATGTATTGTTTCGAGCGAGTGAGTATGAGGCGGCTATCTTCGTCGTTAAAGTATATGATGAGCTCGTTACCGTTGAGAAAAGCCAGGGCATTCTCCATTTTGTGCCCCTCGGCGTCGTACCACACTACATCATAATGTCCCGCCTCAGATGGGGTCATGATAGCCTTTACGTCGCCTTCTTTCCATTTTCCGGGATATATGTCGGCTCCTGAGATATATACCATGTAGTATTTGTAGCCGTTGCAAACAACAGCAAGTGAGTATTTGCCACCCATCTTGATGCGATTGACCGGTAACTGTTCGAGTGTTACATCCCAGAAACCCTCGACAAACGAGCATACATTGTTGCTGAAGTAATGGTCGAGTAAAGAGCTTGTTAAGCCCAAGTGAGGTTGTGTCTCTTTGTCCTCGACCAAGATCGCCGCATTCTCTACTTTTACTTCGCTGCCGGCTGTCAGGTATAGTCCGGTGTAGGGGCCGAAAGAGGGTAGGTTGTATACTATATCCCATGGAACCTCGTCGATGTATCCACCTCCAAACCACAACGTGTTGTTGTTGTATTGCAACCACATGTAGTTTTGGCTCGACTTGCTCACCAAGTTGTATCGAGGTGTTTCCTTCCACTCGCAGTGGTAGGTTGTGTCGCCTGCATTGATGGTAGCAACTCTGTATTCGATGTTGTTAGACTCATATAGCTCGTCGTCTTGTGCTGTGGCACGCATGAGTATCACGTTGTAGTGTTGCATATCTTGCATGCCTACCACCCAACCATATATGGGACGTTCGACCATAGGGCCTTTTTTTATTTTGCCCTTTTCGTCGCGATAGTATTGTGCATACTTGGTGTAGGATTTCTCGTGAAGATTGGTTATATCCATGTATATGCACAGGTCATACAGGCCTTGCACGCCCAAATCTATCATATTTACAGTATCACAACCCATGCGGGTGTAGCTGTCGGTGAGGTTGCCATTTGTGTCGCTTGTAGCATGGCGAAAGTCGCTACTCTCGATGTGCCACTGAGGGATAATATACACACTGCGAGCCATTGTCTTGGGCTGCACAACAAGGCACATGAGTAGTATTGCTATAGATAATATGCGTTGCATAGAGTGTGTGATAAAATATATTTTTGTAAAGGTAGTAAAATATTTGAGTTGTTATACCTATTGCCAATATATCTTGTGGGTGGATATAAAAAAGTGCGTCTCCCTATCCTGGAAGACGCACTATGATGTGGTTGTGAGTAGTAACTCTTATCAGCGAACTACCACTTTGGTAGCTTTGTTACCTACTTTTACGATGTAGATACCCTTGTCGCTTACTTTGATGTCGCGACCGGCAACGCCTGTAGCAACGAGCTTGCCTGTTACGCTGTATACACTTACAGTCTCATTGTTACCGTTGGTCTTGATATAGCCGTTTGCTGCATAAGCGCGAGAGGCTGTAGCTTGAGTAGCGTTGATATCGGTTGTGTTGGTAATCTTTGTGGGGAAGATTTGGAGTGTGCCTTTGTAGTTGCTTACAAAGCCCTCTACAGTATACTTGTCGCTACCTACAGCAGGAATTTCAACATCGAAGCGCTTGTATGCGTCGATGCTACCTGTCTTGTCGGTAAATACCTTCTCTTGCTCGATAGTAACGCCTGTCAAGCGGATGTAGTCGCTTATCATGTTGTTGTTGATGTCGGCAACAGAGATAGAGGCGGGTTGGATGGGAGTACCTGCAGTGGCCTCACCAAAGCTCGATGCAACGGGAGTCATTTGGTATGTTCCGTTATAGTAACCTACGCTACCGCACACGCCTTCAAGTACGTCGCCGTTGGCATAAGTATTGTTGAGTGTGCCATATACTTGGAGCGACTTGGTACCATCGGTAATGTAGAGGTATTGGTTGTATTGATACATTACAGTTACGGGGCAAGCAATGCGATAAATATCGGTCTTGGCAGCCTCGGTAGTGTTTGTGGCCAAGAAAGCAGTGATGTCTTCAACCTCGGGAGTAGTAGCGATTGTGTATGTAGCTTCATTTACGCCCGATTGGTCATTGCCTTTGATAGCGATAGCCTTCAATGTAGTAGTCTCGCTGATGGTAATAGCCTCTTCGTAGAGAGTCTTGCTTGCATCGGGAGTAGTACCATCGAGGGTGTAATAGATAGAAGCACCTTCGGTAGCGCAAGAGATTTCTACCTCAACGGGATCGTAGAAAGTGCCACCGTTTACATTGAAGACGGGCATTGAAATAGAGGGAGCCGCTCCGGTTGTAACTGTGAAGTTGTTGAAGTCGAATTGACCTGCTTTGCTTGCACCATCGCTACCAAGTGTAGCTTTCTCGCCTACTGTAATAGTGATGTCGGCTGCATCGCCTGTCCAAGTTACATTGGCATTGGTAACGTCATAAGTGAATGTGCCGTTTGTTGCAGTAAGCTCGGGTTGACGTTTTTTACCTTGTGTAGAGATTTCAAAAGAAATTTTTGTCATGTTACCCACTGTGCTTATTATGCGTACAGTGTTGTTGGCATACGCACGACAATCGTTGTAATTGGCGTTTACAGTGGGCTTGGTTACACTGCCATTTTGATCTACAGTAATAGAGATGCCATTGCATGTGTAAGAGATTGTTGAGGCTTGTTCTGTAACACCTGTCCAATCGCTTTGACCGTTCCATGTTACTTTAATGTCGTCGGCGTTGGCCATAAACGCAGCAAACATGGTGAGTGTAAGTAGTAAAAGTTTTCTCATAAATAAATTTGTTTATAGGTTTGTAATAATTTCGTGTCGTATGTGTATAGTAATCCATACTATCATGCAAAGTAAACAAAAATAATCGATATCTTGAATAGTTGTTGTACAAAATAATAGTGTGTCTGTGGCATTTTTTTTGCTCTTTTTTTACAAAATAGCTTGCTATAGATATGTCGCTATTTTGTTGATAGCGTGCGCAATAGGGTGGTAGATAAAAAGATGGAGTGTAAATAGTTGTAAAATGTAATGATTATAAAATAAAATTATCTATCTTTGCACGCTCAAAAAAATAAAGATAATACTAAGGAGACAACATGAAAAAAGCATTTGTTTTTCCCGGTCAGGGTTCGCAATATATAGGTATGGGTAAGGACCTGTACGAAAACTATCCTGTAGCACGTGAGATGTTTGAGAAAGCCAATGAGATACTCGGCTTTCGTATCACCGACCTCATGTTTGAGGGTACAGAAGAGGATCTGAAGCAAACCAAGGTTACACAACCCGCAGTATTTCTGCACTCGGTGATATTGGCCAAGACGATGGGCGAAGAGTTTTGTCCCGATATGGTGGCAGGTCACTCGCTCGGTGAGTTGTCGGCGCTTGTTGCGGTGGGTGCTATGTCGTTTGAAGATGGCTTGCGCCTTGTGTCGGCTCGTGCCATGGCTATGCAGAAGGCTTGCGAGGTGCAACCCTCGACAATGGCTGCTATCATAGGCTTGCCCGATGCTACTATCGAGCAAATCTGTGCCGAGGTGGCTGAGGGTGTGGTTGTGGCTGCCAACTACAACAATCCCGGTCAGTTGGTTATATCGGGTACTGTTGAGGCCGTAGACGTGGCTTGCGAAAAGATGACTGCTGCCGGTGCCAAGATGGCAATTAAGCTCAAAGTAGGAGGTGCATTCCACTCGCCCTTGATGGAGTCGGCTCGTGCCGAGTTGGCCGAGGCTATTGCTGCTACTCCTTTCAGCACTCCTTCGTGTCCTGTGTATCAAAATGTCGATGCACTGCCCCATACCAATCCCGATGAGATAAAACAAAACCTTATTGCACAACTCACTGCTGCCGTGCGTTGGAGCTATTCGGTCGACAATATGATTGCCGACGGTGCAGTGGAGTTTACCGAGGTGGGCCCCGGCAAGGCATTGCAAGGTATGATAAAGAAAATCAATCGTGAAGTAGCAGTAGCCGGTCGTCAATAAAAACAATTATCGCATACGATAGTAGCAACGGTCATCCGAGCAACGGGTGGCCGTTTTTTTGTCCTGCACATTGCACCCATGGCGGTGATATAAAACAAAACCGGTCGTGTACTCATGTACACGACCGGTAGGATATTGTCGATACCATCGATTAGAACCAACGCACGTATGCGAAGTCTTGACGGTGGGGAAGATCGGCATTCTTGGGATACATACGGAAAGAGAAGCGGAAAGCACCAGCCTTGTCGATCTTATTGTTCAAACGATAAGTGATGCGAGTGCCCTCGATCTTGGCAATCTCAAGTTCTTGTACGCTGTGGAGCTTCATTTCGGTGCAGTTGGTAGCGCTATCGGCAGGTATAGCTACGAGCTCTACGCCGATGCAGTTGCCCAAGCCCTTGGTATCGAGAGTAACCTCGATGGGGTATGTAGCACCTACTTGAGGAGCATATTGCATGCTATCGGGAACGCTTACTTCGCACACCTCAATCTCGTTCCATTTTGCAGCCACGCCGGCTTTCCAAGCTGCGATTTCGCGAGCTTTGGCATAGTTGTTGGCTTGCAAGAGAGCCGAACGTTCGCCCTCTTTCTTGTAGAAACGGTCGATGTAGTCGTCGAGCTGACGCTTCATAGTGTAAACGGGAGCAATCTCGGCGATAGACTTCTTGATGTATTGAATCCACTCGGGAGAGTAGCCCTTGCTGTTCTTGGCAAAGTACAAGGGGATAATCTCGTTTTCGAGCATAGTGTAGATTGTAGCAGCATCGAGTTTGTCTTGTTGCGATTGGTCTTGGAATGTACGTTTCTCGGTCAATGCCCAGCCGGCACCTTCGCGATAACCCTCATACCACCATCCGTCGAGTACTGAGAAGTTGAGAACACCGTTCATCTCGGCTTTTTCGCCCGATGTACCCGATGCCTCCAAGGGACGAGTAGGTGTATTCATCCAGATATCAA
This sequence comes from Bacteroidaceae bacterium, assembly GCA_017555825.1. GTDB lineage: Bacteria > Bacteroidota > Bacteroidia > Bacteroidales > Barnesiellaceae_A > Barnesiella_A. The sequence continues at coordinate 9,433 of JAFZFQ010000013.1, forward strand.
CACCCGAGATGAGGCGCTTAGAAATCTTCATGTCGTAGTTCTCCAAGAAGATAATCTTGCCCAAGAACTCGGGCATGCGCGAAATCTCAACAATGCGCTTGATGAGGCCTTGACCGGCACCATCGGCGGGGTGAGCTTTACCGGCGAAGATAAATTGTACAGGACGGTCGGGGTTGTTTACAATCTTAGAGAGACGCTCCAAGTCGGTAAACAAGAGGTGAGCACGCTTGTATGTAGCAAAACGACGAGCAAAACCGATGAGCAAAGCATTGGGGTTGATGCGGTCGAGGATAGATACGATGCGTGAGGGATCACCTTGGTTCTTGAGCCATGTCTCGCGGAAGTCTTCTTTTACGAAGTTGATAAACTTGTTTTTCAAAGTTTGACGCAAGTTCCAGATCTCTTGGTCATCAACATCGTAGATACGACGCCAGATGTCGCAGTTTGATTGATCTTGCATGTACTCCTTGCCGAGCTTCTCGTTGTAGAATTCTTTCCACTCAGAAGCGGCCCAAGTGGGCATGTGTACACCGTTGGTTACATAACCTACGTGCAATTCGTCGGGAGCATAACCCTTCCAAATGGGTTGGAACATCTTTTGTGATACCTTGCCGTGCAACCAGCTCACACCATTTACCTCTTGGCAAGTGTTGCAAGCAAATACACTCATAGAGAACTTCTCGTTAGAGTCGGGGTTCTCGCGACCCATGTTGATAAATTCGTTCCAGCTAATGCCGAGTTTTGCGGGGTACTCGCCCATATACTTGCCGAAGAGCGACTCATCGAAGTAGTCGTGGCCGGCAGGCACGGGAGTGTGTACAGTGTAGAGTGACGATGCACGAACAACCTCAAGAGCCTCGGCAAATGAAAGACCTTTGCCTACATAGTCTACAAGACGTTGTACGTTCAACAAGGCTGCGTGGCCCTCGTTACAGTGGTATACTTGGCTCTCGATACCGAGTTTGTGCAACATCAATACACCACCGATACCCAACATGTACTCTTGTTTCATGCGGTTTTCCCAGTCGCCACCATAGAGTTGGAATGTGATAGGACGGTCGAACTCGCTGTTGAGATCGATGTCGGTATCCATCAAGTAGAGAGCGATGCGACCGATGTTTACACGCCACACGTGTGAATAGATAGTGCGGCCGGGGAAGGGTACTTCGAGTACCATAGGACGACCATCGGCCTCGCATACTTGCTCAATGGGCAATTGGTTGAACAATTGTGCCTCGTAGTTGGCAATTTGTTGACCGTCCATTGAGAGTGTTTGTGAGAAGTAGCCATAGCGATACAAGAAACCAACACCTGTCATGTCTACACGGCTGTCGCTGGCCTCTTTCATGTAGTCACCGGCCAATACACCCAAACCACCCGAGTAGATTTTGAGGGCGGCTGTGAGACCATACTCCATAGAGAAGTATGATACAGAGGGTACATCGGTACGTTTCTCTACATTCATGTAGGCTTGAAACTCGTCATATACATCGGCAATACGACGCATCATAGCTTCGTCGGCGAGTATAGACTCAATTTTTGCGTGGCTGAGGCTTTGCAACAACATTACGGGGTTTTCGTTGGTTGCACGCCAGAGCTCGCTATCGATGTCCTTGAAAAGACTCTTTGCCGAGGTGTTCCATACCCACCACAAGTTGCGAGCAACTTTTTCGAGGTTGGCCAATTCGGCAGGAAGGCAGGCTTTTACAGTAACATCGCGCCAAATGGGGGCGTTACAATTACTTGCTTTTACTGTCATAATTTTCCAATTTTATAATTTGTATTATTGTTTTCTTTCTTGTGCACGTTGCAGTGCTATATGAAATGCTTCTTGATAGTATACGATGAAGTTTTTCCACTCGGCTTCGGCTGCCAACTTAGATGCTGCTGTGTCGATGACTGCCTTCTGTTTCTTCTCCATCTTGCTCAATGACACGATGGTGTCGGCAAGTTGTTGCGACACGGCTGTGAAGTTGTCGTCGTAGCGACGCAATACCTCTACACCTGTAGCTTGGAGGGTGCTTGCATCGTGTCCGATTACCCATTGGCCAAATCCCGACAATTGTGTGGTAATGGTGGGTATACCAAATGCTACACTTTCGAGCGGAGTGTAACCCCAAGGCTCATAGTAGCTGGGGAATGCTGTTGCATCCATACCTACAAGTATGTCGTAGTAGGGCATGTTGAGCAATCCGTCGGTACCGGTGAGGTATGAGGGGATGAACACAATCTTTACAAGGCTGTCGGGGTGATTGTTCAGTCCGAGCCAATGTATCTGATTGACAATGTTGTCGCTGTCGTAGTTGTGGATGTGGTGTGTAATGATGGGGTCGGAAAGGGGAGTGTTGTGTTCCTTACCGTCGGCCATGCGTTGCAAGAGGTCGGTGCGTGCAGTGTCTACCCAACCGGGGGTGAGTACAAAGGCAATAATCTCGCGGTTAAGGTCGCGATATTGTGCCATGCGGGCTACTGCGTCGACATAGAGGTCGATACCTTTGTTGCGATACTCATAGCGACCCGATGTAGCTACCAAGAAGGCATCGTCGGCAGGACGATGTCCGGTGAGGTTATATACCACGTCGAGGAGCTTCTCACGAGCTGCTTGACGCTTGGCAGGCATATCTTTCTTGGTGGGAACAAAGTTGCGCTCGAAGCCGTTGGGTGTTACCACGTCGGGCTCGCGTTCGAGCAGTTGGGCACACTCGCGGGCAGTGATGTCGCTCACTGTGGTGAAGCAGTCGGCGTTGATAGCAGCGCGTTTCTCTACCGAGTGTTTCGATACCATGTTGAGCTCTTGTGCCATTTGGTCGCCATTGTATCCGGCCAAGTAATTGTATAAGGGCTTGTTGTTGCCGGCGATAGAGCGACCCATTGAGGTAGCATGGGTGGTGAAGAGGGTGGCAATACCGGGTTGGAAGTGCTTGAGATAGAGCAATCCCATGGCTGTAGTCCACTCGTTGAAGTGGGCAACCACGTTTTTCTCCTTGCCGTTGATATACAAGTAGTAGTTCTCTATAACAAGAGCCGAGGCCCATGCAAAGGCCGAAGCCTCGTCATAGTCGCCGTATGCAGGCATAGAGTCTACACCATAAAGGTCCCACATTAATTTATATAGCTCATTCTTGTGGCTATAGAGTGGGGTGAAGTCTACAAGAACAACGATGGGGTTTCCGGGGATATTCCAGCGGCCTGTTCTTACTTTAAGGCCAAAGGGGAGCTTGGCTTGTTCGAGCCAGCCTTTTGTTACCTTTTCATCCTCGATAAAGTAGGGCGAAGGTTTTTCCTTCCACACATCGGGACCTATGAAAACCACCTTGTCTTTATGACTTTTTTGAAGAGTCTTGGCTTTGGTCGAAAGTACGGTGTAGATACCTCCTACAAGGTTGCACACCTCCCAACTTGCTTCAAATATATAGTCTGGTCTTAATTGACTTTGGGTCATACTTTTTCTGCTTATTCTACATTATATAATTAAACTGCAAATTTACGACAAATTTCTCTTTTTGGAAAGATTATCTATTCATATTTTTGTGTTACCACTCATGCAATCGTTGCCATTGTAGCAATTGTCAATGAAATCATGCTGTGCTTGGAGAAATATGTACCCAAATAAAATGGAAATCAAATATAATGTTTTTTCGTTTCTTGAAAAATGGCAGTTTATTGAGTTTTTGTGTTTTGAAATGTGCATTTGTTTGCCTATCTTTGTTTAAGATTGTGAAACAATAAAATTGTATACTATGGAGAATAAGGATTATCAATTTGTTGACTTGGGACTTACGGTGAAGTGGGCCTCTTGCAATGTGGGAGCTGATACACCTGAGGAGTATGGAGACTTTTTTTCTTGGGGTGATATAGAGACCAAGCCGAGCTATACGGGCGATAGCTGTAGAACCTATGAGCGTGCTGTGTATAGAGGTGGTAAGTATAGCCCCTACAAAAAGGGTATAGACGAGATATGCACTGATGCCGAGTATGATGCGGCACGAGCCAATTGGGGCGGTGCATGGCACATGCCCACCAAGGCACATATGGACGAGCTTGTGAGTAGATGTAGCTGGGAGTGGGTAGAGCTTGGCGAAGTGAAAGGTTATAAAGTTACCGGACCGAGTGGGAACTCTATCTTCTTGCCTGCAGCCGGCTGGCTATATGGCTCGTCGCATACCAATGTCGGTGTTGTAGGTGCATATTGGTGTTCTACACCTATCATGGCCGGAAATAAAGAGGCTTATCGCTTGCTCTTTGCCAATGGCGAAATTCTTGTACAGGGTTACAACCGATATTGTGGTTTTACAGTACGACCTGTGTGCGAGTAGGGGTTGAGAAATGTGTGAAGAAATGTGTGAAGAAATGTGACCAATAGATACAAATTAGAAGGCTTATGATTTGTATTTTCAACAACCAATCATTATATTTGTAAATCTTTAATTCTAATCATATACAATTATGGCAAATAAAAGAAATCTCAAAAAAGAAATTAATGCAATTACTGCTGCTTTGATAGGTGAGTATCTCCTTACAAGTGAGTTTATTCACGGTGTAGATATCGAGAAGGCCAACCTCGTGTTGGGTAAGGTAATGGACTTGCGCCAAGAGTTTGTGGCACGTGTAGGTGCCAACGGTGGCAAAGATAGCAAGCAGGTAAAGGCCTACTATAAGCAACTCAAGAACGACTTCAATGTGAAGGTAGATGAAATTATCTCGGACTTTGAAGCGATAACCAAAGAGTAAACATGGGATTAGGAGCTTATATAGCCGGAAAATTATTGAAGTTGGGCGGTTGGACAGTTAATGTCGGACTGCCCGACTTTGATAAATGTGTGATATGTGTTGCACCTCACACAAGCAATTGGGATTTTATTATTTGTGAACTTGCCTATACCTCCTTAGGTCGCAAGGCTGGTTTTTTGATGAAAAAAGATTGGTTTTTCTTCCCGCTCGGACACTTCTTTCGTGCCATAGGTGGTGTGCCTGTCGATCGTAGTCGTCGCACCGACTTGGTAGAGCAGATTGTAGAGCAGTTCAACGCAAGTACCAAGATGACTATTGCTATCACTCCCGAGGCCACACGCAAGGCCAACCCCAACTGGAAGACGGGTTTCTACCGTATAGCCATGGGAGCCGGTGTACCTATTGTGCTGGCATATCTCGACTTTGACAAGCGCGAGGTGGGTATTGAGCGTACATTTACCCCCACGGGCGATGTAGAGGCCGATATGGAGGAGATAAAGCGATACTACATGAAATTTAATGCCAAGTATAAAGATAAATTTGTAACAGGACTCGAAAAATAACACACTTATGGAGAAACTACGTGTTGCATTGTTGCAGAACGATATAATCTGGGAAAATGTAGATGCCAACCTTGCTTATTGCGAGCAGGTATTGCAAGCACTCGATGCCGATGTGCATGTGGCAGTGTTGCCCGAGATGTTTACCACAGGATTTTCTATGTCGGCCACACAATATGCCGAGGAGGGTGAGGGTAAGACACTCACCGCCTTGAAGGAGTGGGCGGCACGCTACGATGTGGCATTGGCAGGTAGTTATATAGCCCGTGAGGAGGGTAAATGCTACAATCGCGGTTTCTTTGTTAAGCCTTGCGGTGAAGTGACTTTCTACGACAAGCGTCACCTTTTCCGCATGGGTGACGAGGGAAAGGTGTTTACAGCCGGCGATCGTCGTGTTATTGTAGAATATAGAGAGTGGCGCATTGCACTCTTTATCTGCTACGACTTGCGTTTCCCGGTGTGGAGTCGCAATGTAGAGAACGAGTATGATATAGCATTGTATGTAGCCTCGTGGCCTCAAGTGCGTAGCCATGTGTGGCGTAGCCTGCTTGTGGCGCGTGCCATTGAGAATGCTTGCTATGTGTGTGGCGTGAATAGAGTGGGCGAGGATGGTATGTCGCTTGCCTATATAGGCGACACTATGGTAGTGGACTTTAAGGGTACTACGCTGGACAAAGTGCCCGATGGAGAGCAAGGTCATGTTGTCGTAGAGTTGGACGGCGATAAGTTACAATCGTTCCGTACCAAGTTCCCCACATGGCGCGATGCCGATACATTCACGATACAATAAAGAAGTATATATGATAAAAGTAGGACAATATAATACCTTGCGTGTAGTCAAGGAGGTAGAATTTGGTGTATATCTCGACGGAGGCGATTCGGGCGAGATACTTCTGCCTGCAAAGTATGTACCCGAGGGTACTGCAGTAGATGATGAGATAGAAGTGTTTCTATATCACGACAGCGAAGACCGCCTTATTGCTACTACCGAGGATCCCTATATTATGGTAGGCGAGTTTGCCTTTCTTGAGACCAAGATGGTAAACCGCATAGGAGCATTTCTCGATTGGGGTATCACGGCCAAGGACTTGCTTGTGCCATTTGCCGAGCAACGTGCAACAATGCGCGAAGGAGGTGTGTATCTGGTGTATGCTTTCCTCGACGATATGACAGGTCGTATTGTAGCATCGTCAAAGGTCGATAAGTTTCTCGATAATACGCCACCTCAATACAAAGTAAATGAGGCTGTTGAGTTGCTTGTTGTGCAAGAGACAGAGCTGGGCTATAAGGTAATTGTCGAGAATAGCCACTGGGGTATGGTGTATAAAAACGAGGTGTTTACAACCATCGAGCCGGGCGATTTTATTACCGGATATATCAAGAAAGTGCGCGACGATGAGAAGTTGGATATTTCGTTGCAACCTGTAGGTTATCAACAAGCAGTGGGCGACGGAGCCATAGCCGAGCGCATAGTTGCCGAGTTGCGCAAGGCGGGTGGATTCTTGCCTTACGGCGACAAGACCGATGCCGATATCATAGTACAAGTATTTGGATGCAGTAAGAAAAATTTCAAGAAGTCTTTGGGAAGTCTTTACAAGGCTCGCCGCATAGAGATAAAGCCCGAGGGTATCACGTTGTTGTAGCATCTATATACATATTATAATGTACCGACTCTTGCATAGCTTGCAGGGTCGGTATTTTTTTTATGCCAAACAATTTGCGCGGGAGCATTGTTGTAGTGTGTGAGTATAACGAAATACCCCCAAGTTTATAACTACTAAAACTCAACGTTGCTATGAAACGAACAATGCTTACAGCTATGATGCTTATGGCCGTATTGGCTGTGTGCGCAACCCCCAATCGTAACGAAGTGAAGAGGCTCAAAAGTTTTCTACAGACAGTGTCGGCACATGGTAGGTCTAACTATGAGCAATTGGGCATAACGCTCGACAACCCTGCTATGTGGAGCGGTGTGACCTGGAGTAGTGATGGCCATGTGACCGCGATAGCGTGGCGCGATAAGAAATTGTGTGGAGAGCTCGACTTGTCGGGGTTTGTAGCATTGCAGACTCTCGATGTTGCACGCAATGAAATTACGCTACTCAACGTATCGGGTTGTGTGGCATTACAGTCGCTCGATGTGAGCCACAACCACCTCTCGGAGCTCGACCTCGATAATTGTCCCAAGCTCATGGCTATAAACTGCTATCGCAACCGACTTACCAATATGTCTATAACAAGCACTCCTATGCTCAAGATGCTCAATTGTACGGGCAACCTTTTTGTTACGCTCGATGTGAGCTCGGCACCTATGCTCGAGACGCTCTATGCACAGAGCTGTCATCTGCAGTATCTCGATGTAGATAGCTGCACACAACTGCGCACGCTTTATTGTGGATACAATCACCTCACCAATCTCACGCTGGTAGGTGTCGATGAGTTGAAACACCTCAATATCGACAATAACAATATAGAGAAACTATATATACAAGACCTTGCATCGCTTGTTACCCTGTCGTGTAGCGAGAACAATATGACGCAGCTTGCCCTTATCAACTGTACGGCCCTTCTCGACCTGGTGTGTTCATACAACGACCTCACGTCGATAAATCTTACCGGTGCTATGAAGTTGTCGTTTATCGATTGCTCATACAACGACCTCACGACACTCGACCTGAGCGACCACCTCATGCTCGAACGCGTTATATGCAACAACAATCAGCTCTTGACGCTCGATGTGTCGCAATGTCCCAATCTGATGTATGTCGACTGTCGTTACAATCAGATAAGCGACTTTCGCACGATGGGCGATGTAAACTTGCGCATGGTGGCAAGTCAATGGAATTTTGTAGCAGGAACTTACGCCTATTGATAAATGAATGTTGTATTAGTTTGCAAGCGAGGGTGTGCCGGTTTTTGGGCACACCCTCGCGTTGTGTATAGGGAATGGAGTTGTTGTGTTAATAGTCCCATTCGAGAGCGAACTCATCGACATAGAGCGTGCTCTGTGTGCTACCTGTAAAGTAGTCGCCATATCGGCTACCAGTAGCAATGATGATGAGGTAGTTGGGCACCCGTGAGGTTGAACGGTACTCCAATTCAAGTTCAAAGGGTACATAATCGTTGGTAGGCTCGGTCGATGACATTGTGGCGTAGGCTATGATCTTGGGATCGTTTACGTCAAACTCCTTGCGGTTCTTGGGGTTGGTGCGTATCTCTACCGGTTCATCCCAGTCGCCCAAGGCCATGTATATATTCATACAGTCGGGCTGACCTATCATATCGCTCAACTCCTTATCGGCATAGTCTATAGGGCCATTGGTATATTTATAGTAGCCTTTGAGACGGGTAGGGCGGTAGTTGCAGGGCTGACCCAGGTGTATGATACCATTGGTGCCGTCAACTTTGCCAAACTTACCTACAAAGATATTACCGGCAGCCAACTTACCTATACCTGCCACACCTACAAATCGAGTTTGCAACATAGCTGCTTTGCCCTCTACAGCATCGTCGGTGGGTACGGTATTCGACTCGCCCAGCGTAGCAGCACCTTTGTTGCCGGTGTCCCACCATTGCAAGCCTGTTTCGCTCCACGGATTCCACACACTACCATCTTTCCACCATTCGTCAAAGCTACCGTTGGGTAGGATGTATTCGCCTTCGGTAGTAAAGGTTATCTCGTTGCTGCTCTCTTCAATGCCATCTTCACCCACAATAATGGCACGTGCCACATATTGTGTATTGGGTCGCAGATTGATGAGTCGAGCCGAGAAAGTACCTTTGCGCTCTAACATATACTCTTCGGGCACGGCAGTCCACTCTTGAGCTGTAGCCTCACGGTACTCAAAGCGGTTGTCGTTCTCTTCGAGTCCGGCACCATATAGCCACGCTACACGTGTCCAGGCGTCGACCGACGAGAGGGTTACTTTGCTCTCGGTGTGTATGACATAGATAGTCCAATCTTCTACAACATCGTGATAGCGCACCTCTACATGGCGCATGCCATGTGAGAAGTCGTGCAGGCTGTCGATATCCGGCGAATAGGTAGTAATGCCGGCGGGACCGAGTTGTAGGGTGGTAAACACTACGTTTGACAAGTCGACACGCTCGTTTACATATACGCGAGCGCGCTTGTTCTTGGCATCGATTGTGGCGCTACCTACTTGACCCACCACGGCTATTTCGCGTGCAATGTTTTGCACAGCCGAGATAGTCCATTGATACTCCTGATAGATAGAGAGGGTAAACATCGCGGGCTTGCTGAGGTCTTGTACACCTACAATAGCAGGCGTCGCCACAGCATCGGGTGTCATGGTAACATTGGTAATGTTTACACGTCGCAGATTGATTGTGTCGGCCAGCGTGAGTTGTACACTCTGTGTGGCGTTGTCGATGATAGGGGCTTGTGTCATGCCATCGGCCTCTATCGAGAGTATCTGAGCCTGTATGCGAGGGTAGGGCAAGTCATTTTCTATGCAACCCCACAGTGCGCATGCAGTCACTATCAAGCATACTAAATGCAATAAATTTTTCTTCATAACACGAGATATCTAAGATCAGATATGAACGGTTATACCGATGTTAATGTTCAATATGTTGATTTGGAAGTTGGCTCCACTCGAACTGTACTCACCGATAAACTCTTGTCCTACATACTGTTTGTTGTACTTATAGTTCAAGCCCAATATGCCCACCGAAACGCTTGCGCTCACATTGTCCATAATAAAGACTGCTATACCGGGCGACAATCCCAATACTATCTCGTTCGAGATGGTCTTGGTATCGGTTGTGCCACTCTCTTCGTTGCCACGGATAAAGTGACTCACGCCGTTGCGGAAAGTGAGGTTGGTCTCGTTGAAGATACCCAACTGGCCACCGGGTGTGAGGCCCAAATAGGCACGATGGAATATACCCGCCGAGTAGAATGCGGCATTGTACTCAAGGTTGGTAAGAGCGATATTCATACCCTCGATAATGTCGAGTGCAAAATTGCCCAAATTACCCTTTGTAGCCGAGTAACCCAATTTGACACCAATACACTGATTGTCGGCAACAAAATAACCCACATAGGGGTCTACGCCAAAGAGTGAGCCGGTAAAATTGAAGTCTTTGATGAGTAGCAACAGGTCGCTTTCGTCGCTGTTAAATCCGGTATACGAAGCCGAGATACCACATATCCACTCATTCTTGGCTATAAATTGGTAGTTGGTGAGTCCGCGATCAAATGTTCGGCTTTTGTGGATGCTCGCACTATCGGCTACAACATTTTCTACACCTTGTGCTATGCTTGCTGTAGCTACTTGAGAAGCTATAGCCGCAGGGATATTGCTCATGAGCATTATTGCCAATGTGGCAACTATACATACTATCTTTTTCATCATAATATCATATATAGAATGCCAATCCCAAGCCTAATGAGAAAATGTTAATTTGGAAATTTGCCGATGTGGTGTGCGTATTGCCTTCATACACCTGGTCGGTGAGTTGGTGGGTGCTGGTATATTGAAACCCAAGTAGACCTACATTTATTTCAACGGCTATAAAGTCGTTGAAAAATGCGGTGATACCGGGTGCTAAGTTTACACCAACAGTAAATCCTGTCTCGTACGAACCGGTGATGCTGTCGCCACTGCCACTTGCCAACTTGCTCTGACTGCCACCAATGAGCAATTGTGTCTCGTTGAAAAGACCAAATCGCATATTGTTGCCTATACTGATATAGTTGCGCAACACGACCATACCGGTATATGAATGGCTGAGGCTGTATATGTCGCCTACCGAGAAGTTCATATCGTCGCTGAGGTTGATATCGGCCGAATTGATTCGCATGAGCGAACGCCCGTATGAGAATCGGCCTCCCAAGCCCATGTTGTCGGCTATCATATAGCTGAACATAGGACTTGCATTGAAGCTGTAGCCTATACCATTTATACCCTCGACAATCAAGAATTGATAGTTCTTCTCACTCTGTTGAGAGTAGGAGATAGTACCTCCAACAATCCACTGCCCCTTGGGAACAAAGGTGTATTGCTTGAGGCCTCTCGAAGGAGCCGGCATTGATGTCGGCGTATCGACAAGCGTATCGGTAGTGAGTGGTGTGGCAGATGTTGCTCCGGCAATAAATACCGGAAGCAACACTGACAACATTATTCTTTTGAGACGATTACTCATATACAAGTTCCAAGTCGTCGAGCCACATTGTACTTGCCGAGCTACCGGTGAAGTAGTCGCCATACATACTTGCCGAAGCTACGATGACAATGTATGTAGGAATGCGATCGGTAGCACGGTAATCGATATTGATAGAGAAGGGTACCAAGCCATCGCCATCGGTGTTGGCTGTTTGTACGATCTCGCCAAAGCCGATGATGTGCGGATCATTCTTATCGAAGAGGTTCTTGTCTTTTGTAGTAATATGTACGGGAGCATCCCAGTCGCCAATGGCAATATAGATGTTACCAACGTCGTTGGGCGATCCTTTGGGCAGGGCGTCGGTATCTGAGTAGTCAACCTCGCCTGTTACATACTTGTAGTAACCTGTAAGCTTGTTGGGACGAGTTGTAAAGGGACGACCAAAGTCCAAGATACCGTTTGTACCATCGGTACCCGAGTATGTACCTACAAAGACGTTACCGGCGGCAAATTTACCGATAGCACCAAGACCCACAAATTGCGATTTCATCTTCAATGATGAGTTGCCGCTGTGTTTCACCTCAGTGTCTTGTGTGGTAATATTCTTGTTGAGGGTAGCCGAACCGTGGTTACCACTATCCCACCACATGCTCTCGCCCTCGCCATACATGAGCAATACTTTGCCCTCGGTGTGGAAGTTTTCAAAGCCTGCATTGGGGATGATAAATTGACTCTCGGTAGTAAATTCCAATGAGATAGCCGAGGGAGTAGTACCCGATACGGCGCGGTACTCGTAGGTCTTACCGGGGGTGAGACCGCTTATCTCGGCCGAGAGGTTATTGCCATTGCGTACAGCGTCGACACTTGTCCATGAGCTGCTGTTTTTGATGCGATATTGGAACGAGAGAGCATCGCTGGTCTCTTTCAATATACTACCGCGCAAAGTGGCACGCTTGGCCCAGATGTCGGCACGAGCAACACTTTCAGTGAGCACTACAGCGTTAGAGATAGTGATGTTGAGCTCTTGTGTCCAAGACTTGGCATGGCTATCGGCTGCATAGATGCTGATGATGTGTGTACCTTGGGGAAGGTTCTTTACAAACGCTTTTGAGAAGGTGAGTTTAGCCACCGAAATATCATTCTCGCTGTCGTACTCATAGCGGTATGCCAAGCCGGCCATTGCCCATGTGTTGAGGGTAATTTCGCTGGCCGATACAAACTCAACCGAGTTGCCGGGCAAGCCCAATGATTGAAGGTCGGTACCCGATACTGCAACTTGTTGCAATGCCGATGAAGCATTGATATATACAGCAATTTGCTCGCCGGTGTTCTCCTCGTATACAACGGGGCGTTCAATGTCGAAGTCCAAACCGGTGATGCTGGGGCGCTTGTATACTACAATGTTGCTCATCTTCTCAACTGTTCTCTCGTCAACCAAGAGGTTGAAGTAGGCACCACCTTGGTTGTACTCGGCCTCGTTGTAGTTGAATGTGAGGTTGTACTTCATTGCAGGCTTCACATTTTGGAGCACACCGTTTTGGGTGTATGTGTTGCCGTTTGATTGAGTACCCTCGATGCTCCAAGTGAGCTCGGTGCAATCTTTGGGAAGGATGAAGTAACCGATAGAGTCGATGTGTGCTTGCGTGTATACCAATGAGCCCTTGGGCGATGCAATAGTAACACTATAGTCGGTGAGCACCTCTTTCAACTCGTCGGCAAAGCTGATGCTAACCAATGTGCTCAAAATCTTGCAAGTAACATTGATAGAGGTCTCTTTGTTGGCCTCGATGGTAAAGTTGCTTTCGCCTTTATAGTAACCCATCTTGAAGGTAGCAGGTACTGAGTCGCCTGTGATGGCTTGTATGCGATAGTCGCCCGAAGCCAATTGCAACTTAGAAGGTACATTGTCCAAGCCTTTGTAGTAGCGTACAAGGCCTTTGCTGCTGTATATTCTCACGCGACAGCTATCGGCAAGAAGTTGTTGCTCGTTTTGTTGGCTTTGCTCCGATGCGCCTACTTGGGGCATAGAAACATTCATACCCAACATCAAGCGACCTTCGCCTATTGAGTTGGCGTCGTCTTTGCATGATACAAATCCTATGAGCGATAGGAAGACAAGCAATAAAGAAATTGTTTTATTATATCGTTTCATCTTACTATTGTGCTATAAGGGTTAGTGTTTCGGTTGTTACATTGCCGGCCTCGTCGGTAGCTGTCATGATGAAGTAGTGAGTACCACTACCCAATGCAGCCAACAAGCCTGCAAACGGAGTAATATCGAATGAAATTTCGTTTTTACCCAATACGTTCTCAGCTACAGGGAAGCCCAATCCCTCAAGACCCTCGCGCATGCTACCGGGGTTGACAAGGTCGAGGTGCGAAGCAAGACCTACGCCTTCCAACTCCTCGGGTGACAATGCCTCCGAGTCAATATCAACAACAAATCCGGCCAAGGGATGTTCGCTTGTTACCACAACTTTGATAACGAGGTCGCCTGTGATGATTTGGGGCTTGCTGATGTCGAATGTAGTAGCAGCAATAACAGGACCGTTGCCGGGTTGGGGTTGGTCGCCACCGTTGTCGTCGCCACCATTGTCGTCGTCATCACCGGGTGTAGGCTCGGGGTTGGGATCTTCGATAATGTCCTCTTCAACATCTACTTGCACATCTTTTTCGATAGTGTTGCAAGATACATCGATCAACAAGTCGGCAACAAAAGAGCCGTTTTCCTTGTTCTCGGTATTGTTCGACTTGAGGGTATATCGCAAGATGCGCCATTCACCGGCTTTTACATCGTCAAATTCGTTGTAAATATTGTCGGCAAAGCCATCGATAGTACCACTAAAGTATGCGTGAAGAGTGTTGTTTTCCTCTTCAACGGCAAAGTATCCGGCTCCTTGGTTGTTCTTGTTGAAGTCGAGCTTGCCTTTGCCCAAAGCAACATTGATATTCCAATCGTCGCCCAATACAGCCAAAAGATCGCTGCTGAACTCAACAGTAACTTTTACGTTTTTCAATACGCACACAAGGTCGCCTACAGCGGTTACTTTGTCTACGACTATCTTAAACTCTTTCTCGGCAGCATAGTAGGGGGCGTTCCAAGCCTCATTTTTCAATTGGCAAGACTCGGCTTTGAGGTTATATGTGCCGGCTGTAAGTGTACACACCTCGGGCATTTCGCTATATTTCCAGGTGTTTACCAATGCGTTGGTAGACTTTTCGGTAATAGTGATGATAAAGTCGTTGGTATTGCTACGCAATATCTCCGATTCGTAGTCGCATGAGACATTCAAAGCCGACAAGTCGAGCTGTCCTGTCTTGTTGTTGTCGGTAAGAAGGTCTTCGTTTTGACACGCTACCAATGCTACCGAAGCAAATATTGTAAATAATGTATATAATATCTTTTTCATAATGCTATTAGTATATGAGTGATAGATTGTCAATACACAACTCGCTACCGGTAGAGATGGCTTGTGACTTGTTGTTTGAAGTCACAACGTTTTGTGTCTCGGTTGCTTGGTTGGTAGAAGCGTGATTGCTCGAAGCAAACATTACTCTCAAGTGTGTAGCTTTATAGTCTTCATTGGTATAGTTGAGGGGAACCTCGAAGGCTACGAATGAAGATGCAGGTGTGAGTCCTTTTGTGGCGGTAGCCAAAGTAATAACTTGACCACTGCTTGTGCGGTGTTCAACAGTGATTGTGACGATACCGTAAGAGTCGTTGCCCTTGGCAGTATATTTGTAGAAACCGCTCAATTTGCTGGGACGTGATACAAAGCTTATACCTTCGTTGTATACCTCGCTGCCGTTGCTGTGGTTGTAGCTATATGAGCCCAAGAACATCTTACCGGCGCTGCGGTTGGCAATAGAAGGAGCATCGAGATAGTCCAAGCCTTCGTTTACGATATTACCCCAAAGGCCTTCGGGAGGTGTGCTACCATTGTTGTCCCATGCTACGCTACGCAACATGGCTGCATTGCCATTGATACCGGCTGTGGGAAGGGTAGAGGGTACCATATACCAAGTATTCTTGGTTTTGGGTGATGTGGGTACGGTTTTGCTATTGACAGTAGCCCAGCCGTCGGGGTTGCTTGATGTGACAGTTTGTGTCTCTTGAGTCCAACCTGCAATCTTACCATAACGACCACCTTTGTTGACACTTTGCGAGAACCATTGAGTCCATGCGTCAAAGTTGGCATTGGGCAATGTCAATTGCGACTCGGTGGTGATGCTTGTCGCCGAGTTGCCTTGCATATCGCTTGCATCGGCAAGACATGAGCTCTTGAACTCGTATGTGCGGCTTGCCGAGAGGCCCGAAATTTTATAGCCTTTGCTTGTTACTTCGGGAGTGAAAGTTTTCCAGCTATCGCCCTCTTTTTGATAGAACGATATGTATTTCTCTATAGCCGATTGATGTGCAGCGTCGGCAGCTTTCACGATGAAAGTGGCGCGGTTGTGCCAGATGTTGGCTTCAGGGAATACAATAGTATAGTCGGGAACAATGATGTCAACTACTTGCTCGGCTGTATTTTTCAAGCCGTCGTATGAGAGATACAATGTTTGTGACTTGTTCTCTACATCCAAGTTGGCATTCAATACATAGTTGTTACCTTCGTTTGACTTCACTGTGTATGATACATTTTGAGCAATATTGCCGTTCTTGCGCAACACTTTAAGGCGTGAAATATCGCTACCGTCGAATGTGACAGGGATGTCTATGCTCTTGCTACCCAATGTTACATCGGCAACCTCGTTCATTGTCAAGGTCAAAGGCAAGCTCTTGATAGTGAACGAAACAGGCTCGCCTACCTTACCATTCTTGTCGGTTGCAGTCAATGAGAAGGTGTGAGTGTCGTCGCCATTGCCGGCAATGAGCAATGAGGGTGCGAGTGTTGCAAAGTTGACAATGGCAAGTTCCTTGCGGTTCTTGTCAAAACCTCTTATCTCGAAGCCAAGTGCCTCAAATATGTTGGTTTGAGCTTCGGTGAGATCGGTCAACTCGATTACCTCGGGGAAGCCTTTCGATTGCAAGTAGGTAGATTGAGTAGTCAATGTGCAACCTGCCAAGCCACCGCGTGCGGTAATTGTGGCGTTGAGCAATTCGTTCTCGGGAGTGCTGCACTCCTTGATCTCGATGTTGCCACCATTGGTTATACCGTCTAACACAATGTAGGGTGCAGGAGCAATCATAGCCTCCTCCGATACGTTGATAGTGATGGGCTGTGTCTCGGTAGCCTCGTCAAATACGATGGTGAGGTTTACTTCACCAAGGTTCTCTGAGATGTCCAATGTTACGATATAGTGTTCGCGAGCCTTCGCGTCTTTGATTTTGGCAGGTGCAAATGTTGCCGAAACGCCATTGGGCTTGGTGAGCTCAAGTTGCAATGAGATATCGCCGGGACGCAAGTAGGCGTCGCGAGTCTCGCTTTGGGTAATGATTACATTCTTACCGTTTGAAGAGCGTACGGTGGCCTCATAGTTAGAGAAATAACCCTTGAATGCATCGGTGTAGTTGAGTGTAAACTTAACATGACCCAATGCACACAATACTTCGACGGGAGTAGTCTCGTGGTCGCGAATGGTGAAAGCTGTCTCACCTACAAAGTAGGGAGTCTTGAAACCCTCGTCTTCGATAGAGCCGTACTCGGCCTTGAGCGAATAGTTGCCTATGTTATAGGTCTCTTCGGGGTTGATGTTGTTGATGCTACTCCACTTGCGGCTGAACTCGCCGTTTTCGCTGGTAAGTGTCAATTGGAAATCTTCGACACTGGGAGCTACAGATTGTGCTCCTACTGTGCTTCTCAATACAGGCACTACTTCGGTATTGGTCGACAACGAAACGTTGAAACTACCTTTTCCGAGTGTTGGGCTGTTTGACTCATTTTCACATGAGGCAAAAAGAGATAGCAATCCCGCGAATAAAAAAATTCCTAAATTCTTTTTAATCATAGGTTTAGTTTTAATAAAATCGTTCAAGTTTGCTATATAAAATATCGTGCAAAGATAAGAAAATTTTTTAAATAGAGATGCTGTATTGTAAAGATTGTTGTTTTGTCGTGGTTTATCTGCTTGATACATAGTTTATTGTGTAATATGTGCATGCTCTAAAATAGGTGTGTTGCGTTTATATGAAAAATTGCTAACTTTGTGCCACAATTGCGGGTTTATCGCATAGTGAAGTGCTTATAAAAGTAAATAGTGAAGTTATGAAATTGCCACTGAAAGTAGGGGTGTCAGATATAGTCGTTGCGATGTTGGTAGCTACGATTATTGTGCTGTCGATGTTGCCATTAGTTAGGGCTGTGTCCATACTTCCGGTGTTGCTGGTTGCATACCTATTGCCTTGCATTGTGTATCGTCGCATGTCGTTTTATAACCCGGTGGGACAGTGTGCATTGAGTCTCTCATTTGTAATGATGACATTCTTCACTACACTCAACCTGTGGCAGTCGACGGTGTTGCTTGGTAGTGTCGACGCTCCCATGTTGCTTCACGATGCGTTTTCGTTTCACCGTCTGTCGCAAGATATAGCCAATGATACGCTGAGCGAGCATTCTCCCATACTGCCCTATATGGGTTATCCCTACTTCTTGTCGTTGTGGCGTGTATTGGGTATCAATGATATAGCATATCCGCTTGTGGTCAATATATTGGCATTGCTTATCTCGCTGTTGTTGGTGGGTAGGTGTGTCGTATTTGTGATGGGCGACACCCCCTATACTACTCGCATGGCAGCGTATGCCATGATGCTCACGGCGATAGTGCCAGGTGTGATGTCTACGGCCACTCAGTTGGCCAAGGAGTCCTTTGTTATATGTGCATTGTTGTTGTGTCTCAATGCCATGTATGCTATAAAACAACGTCACCGAGTAGCGCTCTATGCTGTGATGCTCGCTGTGGGTCTGCTTGTATTGTCGACGTGTC
>JAFZFQ010000001.1 GCA_017555825.1 Bacteroidaceae bacterium
CGAAGCCTATGCCAATGGCGATGATATGGACTACCTCACTACACGCAAGCCTATGTCGTGGTTGCGGTATATGAAGTAGTCATCTGCTATTGTGTTTTATAGATACTCTCCTACTCTTTTCTGTTTTTCTTCTCCTGTATGTGCTTCATCTCCTCGTCGGTGAGTGTGCGGTAGGAAAATATGTGCCATGTGGCGCCTGTTGCGATAGATGTGAGCAGAACGGCAATCCACCATTTCCATACAACAATGCACGATATGATGATAGTAATCCATAGTATAGTGATGGACATAATCTTTGCGTGCTTGGGTATGGCTCGATAGATTGTGAAGTTGGTTATGATAGCATTGAAGAGCTTAATGCCCATTACACGCTTATATAACCATGGAGAGCCTTTCATGAGGCAATAGCCGGCAAGTAGCCACAGAGGTGTCGTGGGCAGTATGGGCAGAAATAGTCCGCATGCACCAAGGATAAATGATAATATTCCTGTTGTGTTCCAGAATACTCTCATCTATCTTATTGCGCTTTATAGTCGTTGGTCAAGCGGAAGCCGCGCAGCAACTCTTCGGCCGAAAGGCGTTTTTTGCCTGCGAGTTGGAGTGATAAAAGTTGTAGATACCCACCTTCGCACGCAATCTCTATATTTTTCTTGCCATCGGTCACTACAGTGCCCGGTGTGAGGTTGTGGTTGCATGTGTGTCGTGCTGCCTCAAATATCTTTACACCTATCGCTTCGCCTTCGGGTGATACAAACTCGCACCACGCTGCCGGATAGGGCGACAGGCCTCGTACTTGGTTGTACAATTGCTCTACCGAACGAGTGAAGTCGAGGTGGCAGGTATCTTTGAAGATTTTGGGCGCGGGACGCAACGGTTCGTCGGTCATCAGTTCCTCTTGGGGTATGGCAACAACCTTGTCGGCAATGATATTGTCTACAGTCTCGCACACCATTTCGGCACCCATCATCATGAGCCTGTCGTGTATGATACCCACATTGTCGGTGTCGGCAATCTCTATGCTACGACGTTGTATGACACGACCTGTGTCTATTTCGTGTGTAAGGAAGAAGGTCGTAATACCGGTCTCTTTATCACCGTTCATAATAGCCCAATTGAGCGGCGCTGCACCACGGTACTGAGGCAATAGAGAGGCATGTAGATTGAATGTGCCCATAGGTGGCATATCCCACACTATCTGAGGTAGCATGCGGAATGCAACAACAATCTGCAAGTGTGCTTGGTAACTACGCAGTTCTTCGATAAAGGCCTCGTCCTTGAGGTTGACGGGTTGAAGTATGGGCAAACCCACCGACAAGGCGTATTGCTTGACGGACGAGAATTGTATTTTATGACCTCTGCCGGCCGGCTTGTCGGGCATGGTCACTACGGCTACTACGTTATATTTGTTTTCTACGAGCAAACGGAGGGTCTCCACAGCAAAGTCGGGAGTACCCATATATACTATACGAAGTTCTTCTTTTGTCATATATTTTTACCTTAAAATCAATCTTGTGAATAGTGTACCAACACGCGTCGGTATGAGTTGAAAATTTTCGATTTCGATACAAAACCTATATACTTACCCTCCTCGTCAACTACAGGCAAGTTCCATGCATTGGTGTCGTCAAATGTTTTCATGACATTTTCCATGTTCATACCTATCTCTATGCGAGCCATGGGCATAGACATGAATTTGTTGACAAACATGCGGTCGTAAAGAGCCGGACGGAACATAATATTGCGAATATCGTCGAGCAGTACAATGCCGAGCAGGCGGTTGTCGTTGTCGATAACGGGGAATATGTTGCGATGCGATTTTGAGATTACCTTTACCATATCACCCAACGACATGTCGGGGTGTACCACCAAGAAGTCTTTTTCTATAACGCTGTCCATCTTCAGTAGTGTCAATACCGACTTGTCTTTTCCGTGTGTGAGCAGTTCGCCTTTCTTGGCCAGACGCATGGTGTAGATGCTGTGTTTCTCAAATATGCGTATGGTGGCGTATGCTACGGTAGATGTTATCATCAATGGCAAGAATAGTGCATAACTACCCGTGAGCTCGACTGTGAGGAAGATACCCATCAATGGTGCGTGCATTACTCCCGACATTACACCGGCCATACCCATGAGGGCAAAGTTCTTGTTGGATAAATCGGGGGTAAATTCAAACAGATTGGTTGCGTAGGCAAAGAAAAATCCTGCAAAGCAACCCACATATAGACTTGGTGCAAATGTACCACCTACTCCACCGGCTCCGTTGGTGGCAGCGGTGGCAAATATCTTGGTGAGTACAATCAGTGCCGTAAAGAGTAGCATTGCCCACACCTCGTCACTCCAGGCATATAACAGAGAGCCTCGCATCAAGCCGTCGGTGTTGCCGGCAAGTAGTTTCAATATTGAGTCGTAACCCTCGCCATACAACGGCGGTAGCAAGAAAATACATAGACCCAATAAGATAGAGCCGAAGCCAAATTTGTGCCAGGGATTTGATAGCTTGGCAAACTTGCCTTCAATCCAATACATCGCACGGGTAAAATAGAGTGATACGAATCCACAGAATATACCCAATAATATAACGTATGGAATACGCTCGATGTTGAATATCTCGGTTTGCTCAAACATAAATTCGGCCTCGGTACCATGGTAGAGGTATGATACTGTGACGGCAGTGATTGATGATATGAGCAGTGGCAATACCGATGTGGCAGTGAGGTCGACCATGAGCACCTCGATTGTAAACAATATACCTGCAATGGGAGCCTTGAATATACCGGCAATTGCCGATGCAGCACCGCATCCCATCATCAACATCAGTACGTTGGGGGGCATACGGAAGAGTCGTCCCACGTTGGATCCAATGGCAGCACCGGTATATACAATAGGTGCCTCGGCTCCTACCGAGCCACCAAATCCGATTGTTACCGAACTCGCCAATACCGAGGTGTACATGTTGTGAGGTTTCACGCGGCTCTTGCGTTGTGAGAAGGCTTGTAGGATGCGTGTAACACCGTGCGAAATATTATCTTTAACGATATATCGCACAAAAAGGCCTACCAAAAATACTCCGACAATGGGGTATACAAAATACAAACCATTGAGACCCTCGTTCATCATGTGCGACGTGAGCAAGTATTGTATGCCGTGTATAAGCCACTTGAGTATAACTGCAGCCAATCCCGTAAAGAGACCTACCGCAAAGCTCATGATGAGGGTAAATGTGCGTATGCTTATATGCGACTCTCGCCACAGGAGAAATCGCATGAATATATCTTTATATCTCTTTTTGATAAATGTTATCATAGTATTGGAGTTACATGCCTCTGCCTGATATGACAGTTCGCACGGTGTGAATTATTATTTTAAGGTCGACCAGCATCGACATGTTTTCAAGATAAACAATATCGTATTGCAAGCGTTCGATCATTTCGTCAACACTCTGAGCATATCCATATTTTACCATACCCCATGAGGTGAGTCCTGGGCGTATCTGATACATAAGGGCATAATATGGAGCTTTTTCGATGATTTGCTTTATAAAATACTCACGCTCGGGTCTTGGACCAACGAGAGACATATCGCCCTTGAGTATATTCCAGAATTGTGGCAACTCATCAATGCGATACTTGCGCATGAACTTGCCTATGGGTGTTATGCGACTGTCATCGGCACTCGACAACTGAGGTGTGCCGTTACTCTCGGCATTGGTATACATTGTGCGCAATTTGTATATATAGAATGGCTTGTGGTGGTAGCCTATGCGTTCTTGTCGATAGATTACCGGACCACTTGAGTCGCGCTTGATAAGAATGGCAAAAATAGCCACAATGGGGGCTACAAACACAAGAGCCAAAGAGGATATGACAATGTCGGCAAGTCGCTTCATATTACGTTCTCCGGCCGATATGGCACAACTGCTCACATCGACAAGCGGCTGACCGTAGATGTTTGATAGTTTCACACGTCCTATGAGGTTGTGAAAAACAGTACTTTGCATCTTGATGGGAAGGTCGAGCGGATAGAGCTCGTTGATGACGGCATTGAGACGTACTTGACGATTGTCGTCGATTGCAACAATAATATATTTGATATTGAGGCGATTGCACAATTCTTTCAGGTTGTGCTTGGGAAATACAGTGTAGGGCAATTCTTGCGACCTGCTATCCTCTTCTATATCGACATATCCCACAACGTTATAACCCAGCGATTTGGTGCGCTCATTGAGCTCCTTGGTGAGGCGCAGTGCTTGTTTGCCACAACCTATTACCAATGTGTTGAAGTACCACTCGCGATTGTGTATCTTGTGAGTGGCGTTGGTGGTAATGGTGAGGCGCAGAGCATATACACACAAAAATTGCAGGGCAAAAAGTATGAGTATCAACTCGTAGTTGTCGGTGCGCAGGGGCATTACGTCGTTGATGAGCGCCGTAAAATAGAGTATGAGCGTGTTGATGAGTACCGATGTAATAGTGGTAAACAACTCTTGCAGGCGCGATTTGAAAAATGCAATGTTGTAGTAGCCCGATAGGTAATAAACTGCCATCATAATCATGGGCATGAACAGTTGGCCTATGAGCACATTGCGCGATAAGAGAAAATCATCGAGTTCGACATAACCCGATGCAACAACAGGCATGTAAAAACGTACGATGTTGAACAGTAACCATGCAATGTTCGACATCACATAGTCACATACTACATACTTGGCTGTTTGTCTTTTTACACCTATCATTCTCGTATCACTTTCACTAATCCGCCTTTACCCAGCATGATGATGCTTGATGCCTGAGCGGGATGTGTTTCGTCTTGACGAGCTTCTACAATATAATCAACAGCACTCTTTATCTCGTCCGATATTTCGGCAAATGTTGTCGGTGAAGGTTCGCCGCTTACATTGGCCGATGTAGAGACGATAGCTTTGCGAAAACGACGGCACAAGCCTTGCGATACAGCCTCGCGAGTAACTCTTATGCCCACAGTGCCGTCTTCGCCCATCAATTCGGGGGCCAAGTTGCGAGCTCCGGAGTATATAACAGTGAGAGGCTTTACAGCCATATCTACGAGGTCGTATGCTATATCGGGTACTTCATCTACATAGAAGTCTACCTTTGTCATCGAATCGGTGAGAACGATAAGCGCCTTGTTGTCGGCACGGCGCTTTATTTCGTACACACGTTTTACTGCATCTGAGTTTGTTGCATCGCAACCTATGCCCCAAATCGTGTCGGTAGGATACAATATCACACCTCCACGTTTCAGTACTTCACAGGCTTCATTTATATCTTCTTGCAATGTTTTCATATATTATAGTTTGCTCCTAAGCTATATGCAAAGTTAAGCAATAACATGCCCAAAACAAAACATAATAGGGCTTTTTTATGCGTGTTGTTAAATTATTTTGATTTCGTCGGCGAAGCAGTTAAAGACTTGCTCGTCTAAATCGGTAGTGCTATATAATGTTACATCTAAAAGCTTGGGGCATTTATTGAAGGCACGCCATTTAATCTCTTTTACTGAAGGTGGTATTGTAATGCTTTGTAGCGATGTGCATTCTTCAAAAGCTTGCTTGTCGATGAGCTCAACGGTTTCGCCAAAATCAACCTTCTTGAGGTTAATGCACTCACTAAAGGCTTTTGGACCTATCACTTCTACGCCATTACATATCTTTATCTCCTCCAACTCCTTGCAATTCCAGAAGGCTATTCCGCTTATTTTTTTTAATGTTCCGGGGATAACGATCGATTGTATATGAGTGTGTGCAAAGGCTCGATAACCTATTTCGGTTATATGCTCCGGAATTGTGAGTTGGGTTAATCCGGCGCCATTAAATGTCCACTCCTCTATCTTAGTGACGCCTTTGGGTATGGTGAAAGATCTTAATTCCCAGCATGAGCTAAAGGCATAGGAACCTATTGAAGTTACACTGTCGGGAAGTGTCAAGTGTGCTAAGTTGATACATTGTCCAAAGGCATAGGTTCCAATACTTTGCAAGTTCACTCCCACTTCTACCTCTTGTAGATTTTCGCATCGGAAAAATACATGATCGCCTAATCTCAGTAATGAGTCGGGCAAGGCGATTGATTTAAGGTCGTTGTTGTTGAAAAATGCTTTCTCGCCTATATAGGTGATTTCTCCATCAAACTCTATTTTTCCGTAGCCATCGGCATAGAAGTGCGATTTAATAGGAGCGTCGAAACATTCAGCTTTCAGTTCTATAATGGAAGAAGCGCGATATTTAATAATAGAATTGTCCATACGATTGAGAGATTATGTTTACATGGATATTTTTAGACATTCAAATGTATAAAATCTTGCTGTAATATACAAATATTGACACTTCAAAAATTAAAAATAGAGATTGCTCAAAAGTTGCAAGAAGCACAAAAATGAACTATCTTCGCATATTATTTATAAAAAGGTGTTATGTTCTGGTTTGGTAAAAAGAAGCAGGTAGTATCTCGTCCCTATCACATAGGATTGG
The DNA here is from genome assembly GCA_017555825.1 of Bacteroidaceae bacterium. Classification (GTDB taxonomy): domain Bacteria; phylum Bacteroidota; class Bacteroidia; order Bacteroidales; family Barnesiellaceae_A; genus Barnesiella_A. Next base: position 6,482 of record JAFZFQ010000001.1, read on the forward strand.
CTCTGGGAGGTGGTGGCGCGCGTGGTTTTGCGCACATAGGTGTGCTGCGTGCTCTCGAAGAGTATGGTATCAAGCCCGATGTGTTGGCCGGAACGAGTGCCGGATCGATTGTTGCGGCTCTCTATGCCGATGGATATGCACCGCGCCACATTATACGACTCTTTAGTGAGTTGAATGTCAAAGAGCTTGTCGATGTGACTCTGCCACGCAATAGCTTGCTCAAGATGGATAAGTTTGTGCATTTTATAGAAAAGAGACTTCACTCCAGGCGCATCGAAGAGTTGAAGATACCCACCTATATTGTAGCTACCGACTTCGATCATGGCAAGAGTGTTGCCTTCAATCATGGCGACTTAGCCATTCATGTAGCAGCTTCTTGCACAATACCCATTGTTTTTCCGCCTATAGAGATAGATGGTGTACACTATGTCGATGGTGGTGTAATGCGCAACCTGCCTGTAACGCCCATACGCAACTTGTGCGACGTATTAATAGCCGTCAATGTGTCGCCCATGCACAGCGACCAATACGAGAACAACCTCCTCTCTATTGCCAATAGAGCATATAATTACCTCTCTTCGGGAAACGTCTTTCCCGACATTGCTCAATGCGACATCCTTGTAGAGTGTGAGGATGTAGGTAACTATAATGTTTTTGATATAGACGAACAAGAAAAGATAGAAATGCTTGGATACCAGGCTGCAATGGAGGTGTTGAAAAACCTCCCCGAAGACAAAAAGAAACTCCTAAATATCATTTAATCATGAGTGAAAAAATAGTAATATATCAAGTCCTTCCACGACTATTCTCAAATACATGCACGCACTGCATACCCTTTGGCTCTATTGAGCAAAATGGTGTGGGTAAGCTCAACCACTTCACCCCCGATGTGTTGCGTGAAATAAAATCGCTGGGTATTACACATATATGGTATACCGGTGTGATAGAGCATGCTACTCAGACACTCTATACCGAGTATGGTATTGCGCCCAACAATCCCTATATAGTAAAAGGTAAGGCGGGCTCTCCCTATGCAATATGCGACTATTACGATATAGCCCCCGACTTGGCCGAGGATGTGCCCCATCGTATGCAAGAGTTTGAGGCGCTCGTCGAGCGTACACACGAGGCCGGTATGAAAGTAATCATGGACTTTGTTCCCAACCACGTAGCACGCGAATATCATTCTGATGCCATGCCCGATGGTGTAGAGCAGCTTGGTGCCAACGACGATAAAGAAAAGCACTTCGACCCGCAAAACAACTTCTATTATATACCTCGTCAGCGATTTTCTCCCCGTTTTTTCATCGGTCAGAACAATCCCAATGAGTATAACGAATTTCCTGCACGTGCTACCGGAAATGACCGCTTTGATGCATATCCCGAGAATCACGATTGGTACGAAACGGTTAAGTTGAACTATGGCGTAGACTATCTTGACTGGCGCAAAGAGCACTTCTACCCTATACCCGATACATGGTATAAGATGCGCGATATATTGCTCTTCTGGTGTAGTAAGGGTGTAGACGGATTTCGTTGCGATATGGTACACATGGTTCCCGTGGCATTCTGGCATTGGGCTATATCGCAAATCAAGCGCGAATATCCCCACATGATATTTATTGCTGAGATATACGAGCCGGCGTTGTATCGTCCCTATATAGAGTATGGACAGTTTGACTACCTGTATGACAAAGTGGGCTTGTATGATAAGTTGCGCGAGATAGAGTGTCATGATGTATCGGCGGCACAACTCTCCTATTGCTGGCAATCGCTCGATGGTATCTCGGGCAATATGCTCAACTTCCTTGAGAATCATGACGAGCAACGCTTTGCTTCGCAACAATATGCCGGCGAGGCTTCGCGAGTATTGCCATCGCTCGTTGTATCGGCAACGATGAGTCGTGCACCTATGATGATATACTTCGGTCAAGAACTTGGCGAGCGCGCACTCGATGCCGAGGGTTTCAGTGGCCGTGATGGTCGTACAACAATATTCGACTACTGGAGTGTGCCATCGGTGCGAGCATGGTATAACGAAGGAAAATGTAATACCGAAAACCTCACCCCCGAGCAGTGTGCATTGCGCCAAATGTACAAGCAAGTGCTCTCGTTGTGTAATAGCGAAAAAGCCATTGCACAAGGTGACTTCTTTGACCTGATGTATGTAAACTTTGAGAATAGCGAGTTTGACCCCCACTCCAACTATGCATATTTGCGCTATACGCAAGACGAAATATTGGTTATAGCCGTCAATTTTGCTACCCAAAGTCGCGATATTGCTATCAACATACCGCAATTGGCCCTCGATATGATGGGTATAGACTCGGCAATATACGAAGCCACTGAATTACTGAGTGGTACAAAGGATAAAAAACACATACACCGAGCATTACCGTTCAGAACATCGATTGCTGCCAAAGGTGCTGTGTTGTGGAAAATCAATATTTCTCAAAAAAACATAAAATAAGGTGTAAAAAAGTCATTTAATTTGTGCGATTAAAACAAACATAGTTTTAACTTTGCAGAAAAATTATAAACATCCACATTTATATATTATCTATGGAACAAACAACTCCTTTTAAGGTTTTCTCTGGTACAAATTCTCGTTATTTGGCCGAGAAGATTTGTGCAAGTCTCGGTTGTGAAATGGGTCAAATGAAGATTCAACATTTTGCCGACGGTGAGTTTGCAGTATCATTCGAAGAGTCTATTCGTGGTTTGGAGATTTATCTCGTACAATCTACATTCCCCAGTGCAGACAATTTGATGGAACTTCTCCTTATGGTTGATGCAGCAAAGCGTGCGTCTGCCAAGACTATCAATGCTGTTATCCCCTACTTCGGTTGGGCACGTCAAGATCGCAAAGACAAACCCCGTGTATCAATCGGTGCAAAACTTATCGCTGACCTCTTGAGCGCAGCAGGTATCGATCGTCTTATCACAATGGACCTTCACGCCGACCAAATTCAAGGTTTCTTTGATGTTCCCGTAGATCACCTCTATGCATCATCTGTATTTATTCCCTATATCGAGTCGCTCAAACTCGAAAATATGGCTATCGCAACTCCCGACGTGGGTGGTTCGAAACGTGCCAGCACTTATGCCAAATACTTGAACTGTCCTCTCGTATTGTGCGACAAAAAGCGCAACAAACCCAATGAGGTTGCCGAGATGACTGTGATTGGCGATGTTGAGGGTAAAGATATTATCCTTATCGACGATATGGTAGACACAGCAGGTACTATTACCAAAGCTGCCGACTTGATGATGAGTTGGGGTGCTAAGTCTGTACGTGCTATTGCCAGTCATGCCGTGATGAGCGATCCCGCTTCTCAACGTGTACAAGATTCGAAACTTACAGAGATGATTTTTACCGACAGTATCCCCTACACCAAGGAGTGCTCTAAGGTACACATCTTGTCAATTGCCGACTTGTTTGCCGACACTATCCGTCGCGTAAATAGCAACAAGTCTATCTCTTCGCAATACCTTCTGTAAGAAGATACACGTTTAGTGTATAATCAGGCATATTAGCAACCCATATAGATACTTGTATTAAACCGGTGTCTGTGTGGGTTGTTTGTTCTTTTATTCATGAAAAACTTATCAAATCTAAAATCAAACATTATGATGAACTTGAAACAAACAGTGGCAACAATGCTCACTATGTTGCTTTTCATCCCTGTATTTGCCACAGTTCCACAACAGAAACTACTACAGCTCAAAGGCAATAGCCAAACGATGATTGAAAATGTCTTGAACTGTAAGAATAATCAACGTCGCTCGTTGAAAGTAGAAAACACAACACCCAATGCACAGACCTATGCCTATACTTGGGGTACGCTCGACCATGAAGATGGTACAACATGGTATTTTACACAATCTTTTGTTGAGCGTAGTTGGTATTTGGAGTCATCGGAGATTGTTATCTATAACAATGACTTTGAAGAGATGGCCAAACTCAATATTGAAGTGCCAGAGGATATGAATGTAAATGACATATCGCCTATATATTGCATGACATCGCAATTCTTTGACACTGATGCACAGAGTGTTGAAATTCCTGTGTTTGTGCATGCGGTGGACAATGGTACTCAGATAAATAAGGTGTATATATATAACCTCGCGGGCGAGAAAGTGCAAGAGTACGACACTCGCTCGATGATATATTTTACTGCCGATAATGACTATCGTCGTATGTTGTTGGTGAACGAAATCAATGGCGAAATGATAGTGGATGTGTTGTCTCCTGCCCAAGGCGATGCACAACCCGTGTCGGAGCATCAGTTTGTCATAGACCAAGATTTGTTGTACTACAGCGATGGCCCGGCTCTCAGCTACTATACCCTCGATGGTAAACCCTATTATAGTGTGGCTCACTTTGAGAAACCCTGTATGGATGGTATAGACATGGAGACATATATACCTACCCAAACTCCCGACAACTATTTGGTAATAAAGACCTATGATCAAGAGTACCAAATGTTAGACTCATTGAAAGTATCTATCGCCGCTACCGACGAGACTGCAACTTACGGCTTTGCTTCGTTGGGTATGCTCACGTATAGCGATGTGCGATTGGGCGAATTTACCGGCGACAATCAACGCAATTATATTATTACTCACTATGAGTATTTTGCTCACAGCGATGAGTTTATTTTTCACTTCAAGGTGTATGACCAAGAGGGCAATCATGTGAAAACTATCGTCGAAAATACATCATCGTGGTTGGCATTGAGCAATGTAGAGGGCTGTGAAGAACAGATGGCCTTTGTAAAGATAGCCAATAATAGCCAGGTGTTTGAAATGATTGATATGCCCTCGTGCAATGTTGCTGCTTCACTTCCTGCCGTGATAGATGGCTATCGTATATCGACCAATATCGACCGCTACCCTGTTGGCGACAGTTATCAATATGTGATAGGCTTGGCGCAAGCCGATGAAAATGCCCAAGGCGAGGCTATTGCACGCATTGGTTGGTACAATATCGATACCACAGTAGACCATTATGTTGAGTTTAACTTGGGTAAGAATGCCGAGGGCTTTACACCCTACATCGCAAGCTATGTGCTTGACCCCTATTTGTTCAATACCGATAGCAAGCGCGAATACTTCTATTTGGCGATGAATAAACGCACCGACGGCAGTGAAGTGCTCGACAAGACTCTCTACCTGGCCGACGAGGATGGCAAGGTATTGCGCACTATCAAGCCCGAAAATGGCGATGAGATAGAGTTTTCGAGTGGCGATATATTTGACTACTATACAGCTTCGCCCAAAATGGTGCTGTCGTTCTACAATGGCGAGAAAGATGCTTTCGAAATTCAGCACTTCGATCTTCCCTTCGACGCCTTTACAAGTGGTGGCAATGGCTCGCAAGATAATCCTTATGTGATAACTACCCCTGCAGAGCTGGCTCAAATGTATAACTATCCGCATGCCAGCTTTGTGCTTGGCAACGATATAGATATGAGCCAATATACACGACCCTATGTAGCACCTGCTGAGTTTGGCTTTACTTTTGATGGTAACAATTATTTTATTTCGAACATAAAGCTTAATAATAGTGGCTTGTTTGGTATTCTGCATCATGGAACTGTCAAAAATCTACAACTTCAATCGCCGGTGTTAAATATTGGTGATAATAATAAGTATAAAAGTGTGGGTATAATTGCCAATAGTTCATATAGTGCTAATATAGAGAATGTTCATATATATGATGCCTGCATTTATGGAAGCAATGCAAATGGTAATTATGTAGGTGGTATATTGGGTGTGGGCGAATATACCGAAATCAATGCCGTTTCGATGCTGAGAGCTAATGATTTGTATCAAATTAATAACTTCGGTGGTATTGTAGGCTGTATGACAAGTTGTAACATCAATGCTGCAGTTGCAACCGGAAGTATTGACTATGCCCAAAACTTTGGTGGTATTGCATCGCTCGTCTCTTGTAGCGATATCAGCAATGCTCACACAGAGTTTGCATTGTTGTTACCTCAAGCATCGGGTGGTATTGTAGGTGTATTGGATGGTGAGACTTTCGATGCTACCGTTCAATATTGCTACTCGACAAGTTATGCTTATGGCGAACTTGAAGAGGGTTCTCCCGTGCATGATTTTCAAGATATTGTATACACCAACATAGATGGTACAATAAATGGATGCGTAGGTAATGATGAAATGGGATCAAACCGAGCATTTTACGAAGCCCTTGGGTTTGCCTATGGTAATACACTCGATTCACCCTGGGTAGGTGAAGGCGTTCCTGTCCTCTACTTCGAAAATGCGCGTCATAGCACACCCACAATTGAAGTGATTGAGAACGCAATCGTATATAAGGGCAAGACGGTAATAGCTCAAGATGCGCGCAATATAGCATTGTACAATATGCAAGGTCAACTTGTTGCAACCACACAGGGAACAACTCTTGATGTAAGTAATATTGCTAATGGTATCTATGTAGTAGTCGCAACCGATGCTCAAGGTGTTCCTATGACTCGCAAAATTGCGATTAGATAACATTCTATCCTATACAATCGAGATTGGGCCTTCAATATGAGGGCTCAATTTTTTTTGTTATAACCAACGCATTGACTATCTTTGCATCAAACAATAGAAGTATATTTATGTCGTGTTTAAGAGTCCTTTTGTGTATCTTGTTTCCACCCCTTGCTGTGATAGACAAAGGTTGTGGCTCGGTCGTTATCATTACACTGCTCACACTGTGTGGATGGGTGCCCGGTACAATCGGTGCGCTTATTATTCTTAACAAAAACAAAGATTAGTCCATACAAAACGTTGTAATATCTATTTGTTAATTTTCATATTTTTTATTTCTTTGTTTCATAGTGGGTATATTAGAGATATCTGCTGTAGTACTGTTTAACCCCCAAATAATATTATGAAAAAGTATCAATTGCTATTACTCTCATTGTTGTGTGGATTGGGGCATTTGTGTGCTCAAGAGCACTATTTGCACAGTGATACCCAACATTGGGTAGTAGTGCCCGAGTGTAAAGTAAGTGTAGCAGAAGTAACAGCACAAAGTTTTGCTCATGATGAAGCTGTCTGTGCTATAGTACCCGGAACAGTTTTTGCCTCGTATGTAGAAGAGGGAAAAGAGAGTGATCCCAATTTTGGCGACAACATACATCGTGTAGATCGCTCAAAGTATGATCGTAGTTTCTGGTATCGCACCGAATTCGAGATACCGGCTCATTATGACAAAGAGCATATATGGTTGTGCTTTAATGGTGTAAATCGTTCGGCCGACATATATCTGAACGGTAATAAGTTGGGCTCGCTCGATGGGTTTATGCAACGTGCACGATATGATATTACCAAGTTGTCATGTCGCGAGGGGAATAATGTACTTGCTGTATTGGTGCGTATGCCCTCTACCCCACTTGCCAACCAAGGCAGTCCTACCTACTTGTCGAGTGGCGGTTGGGATTGGATGCCGTACGTGCCGGGACTCAATAGTGGTATAACCGATAAAGTGTGGTTGGAGAATACCGGTGTAGTGACCATGAGCGACCCTTGGGTGAGAACAAAGCTTCCTACAAGAGCCAAAGCTGAACTCAGTGTACAGCTCGATGTTAAGAATCAAGATACTCAATACAACAAATACCGTGTCAAAGGAACCATACAACCGGGCAATATTGTATTTGAACAAGAGGTGTCTTTGGGTGCGCACGAAACCAAGGTTGTGAAGTTTGATAAGCGTTATTTTCCGCAACTTGTTATCAATAGTCCGCGTTTGTGGTGGCCTGCAGGCTATGGTGAACCCAATCTATACACATGCCATTTTGAGGTGTTCGATGCAAACGGTGCCTTGTCGGCGAGTGACGATGTAACATTTGGTATCAAGCAATATAGCTACGACAATAAAGATGGCGTATTTCATATACACATCAACGGTGTGCCGGTATTTGTCAAAGGTGCCAACTGGGGTATGTCGGAGTATATGTTACGCTGTCGTGGCGAGGAGTATGAAACCAAGATACGCCTACACCGAGAGATGAACTTCAATATGATACGCAATTGGCTCGGCTCGGTTACCGATGAGGAGTTTTATGAATATTGCGACAAATATGGTATAATGGTGTGGGATGACTTTTGGATTAACTCCAACCCCAACCTACCCTACGACTTGAATGTCTTTAACAACAACGTTGTCGAGAAGATAAAACGAGTGCGCAACCATCCGTGCGTTGCCGTGTGGTGTGGCGACAATGAGGCCGTTCCCGAGCCACCGCTACCCGGTTGGATGCAAACCAATGTAGAGACTTTCGACGGTGGCGATCGCCATTTCCAAGCTTGCTCAAACTCGGGAGGACTTTCGGGTAGTGGCTTCTGGGGAGCATTTGACCAACGTTATTACTTTACCGATTACCCCGACGCCTCGTCCGGTGGTGATGGTAAGCGTGGATGGGGTTTCCGCACCGAGATAGGTACTGCTGTTGTTCCTACGCTCGAAAGTATCAAGAAGTTTATTCCCGAAGAAGATTTGTGGCCCATCAACGAGATGTGGAACAAACACTATTTCGGCACAAATGCAGGCAATGCATTGCATCAACAATTCATAAATATGGTCAATGAGGGATATGGCACAGCCACCGACCTCTACGACTTTACACGCAAGGCTCAGTATGTCAATCTCGTTTCGAATAAGGCTATGTATGAAGGTTGGCTCGACCACATTTGGGAGGATGCCTCGGGTATAATGACCTGGATGGGTCAATCGGCCTACCCCTCTATGGTGTGGCAGACCTACGACTATTATTACGATCTTACAGGTGCATTCTGGGGATGTCGTTCGGCTTGTGAGCCTTTGCACATATATTGGAATCCTGTTACTGAAGAGATAAAGGTTGTCAATACAACTGCACGCGATTATCAAAATCTTACCGCCGAGGCTGTGATATACAACATGGATGGTAAGCCTGTGAAGCAATATTGCAAGAGCGGAGCGGTATACTCACCCTCCAATACAACCGTACAAGCCTTTATGCTCGACTTTGAAAACGAACGCCCCATTATATCTATAGGAAAAGAGGTTGTTGCATCATCTACAGCGCAGTTTGATGCGTCGTATGTTGCCGATGGTCGTGACGATACTCGCTGGGCAGCATCGAAAGCCGACAATGAGTGGATATATATAGACCTTGGCAGTCGTCAGACTGTGGGTGGTGTTCGTCTCAATTGGGAGGCTGCATTTGGTAAGTCATATAAGATACAAGTATCGGACGATGCTGAGACTTGGAAAGAAGTATTCAAGACATTTGAAGGTCGAGAAGGTATAGCAGAGCACCTCTTCCCCGAGGTACAAGCTCGCTATGTGCGCATGTTTGGTATAGAACTCGGTTGGTGGTTTGGCTACTCATTGTGGAGTATGGATGTGCTGGGAGCTGTGCCCGCATCGGAGGGTGTATCGGATGTGCATTTCATCCGTCTTAAACTCAAAGATGAAAACGGCAATGTTGTGTCGGAGAACAACTATTGGCGTGGCAATGATCGCAAGAATTTTACTGCACTCAACGACTTGAAATCTGTCAATGTAAAGACACAATCTCGCCTCACTCGCAAAGATGGTGTTGCTACTATTACTGCGACATTGTCACTGCCTCAATCGGCTCCCAATGTAGCATTTGCTGTACATGTACAGGCATTGAGAGACTCGGATGGCGAGCGAATCCTCCCTGCTATTATGAGCGATAACTACTTTACGCTTGTACCAGGTGAGTCGCGTACGATTACAATTGAGTTTGACGAGGCAATACTCCAAGGTAGTGGCTATCACTTGCGAGTAGAGCCATTCAACAAGTAACGACAGTACATACTATAAAAGCTTGCGGGCTATCCTACATCGGTAGGATAGCCCGCAGTTTAATTATGATAATAGACTAATTAGAAGCCCATTTCCATTTCGATAAGTTTGAGGTTCTTGGCATCGTTGAGGTTGTAGTAGATGCTGCGGAGAGCCACCATATATTCGCGCTCGTTGGCGTCGATTTGGTGAGCCTTCTCGTAGAAAGGCAATGCTTGACGATAGAGAGGAAGTACCTCGGCCTCTTTCGCTGCATTAAACTCGGCTGTGCTTGTAATCTTCTCGCTCAACTCGTTGTTTTTCTCAACGGCTTGGTTGAAGTACATACGACCCATGTTGCCCAATGCAAGAGCAAAGTTGGGGTTCATGCTGAGAGCTTTGTCGAAGCAAGCAATAGCACCCTCTACATCGTCTTGAGCTTCGAGGAGTTGACCCTTAACGTTCCACAACTCGGGGTTTTCGGGGTCGTTGGTCACAACAGCCTCAAGTACGTCAATAGCTTTGTTGTAGTCGTTGGCAGCGATGTAAAGGTTGATGAGACGAAGGCTGTAGTAGTTCTCTTTTTGAGTGAATGTAGAGCCGTCGGGGCGAGTAGCTACAACGTCAAGGTTAGAGAAGAGCTCGTTACCCTCGTTCAAGATAGCAATAAGGTTGGCAGTGTCGCGAGCAGCCTCATATTGGCCAACGATAAATTTGTATACGTTGTTTTGCTCATAACCGTTACCCTTTGCACGCAACAAGGCTTTCAAAGTCAAATCGGCGTCGCCCGAGTTGAGAGCTGCCAATGCAGCATTGTACTCGAGCATAGCGTAGATTGAGTCGGCGGGCATATCCTTGGCCATGGGAGCCATGAAGGGAAGTTCGCGAATCTCAATAAAGATGTTCCACATTTCGTAGGCCTTCAAGTACTCTTGAGCGTTGAAGTAGCGAACACCGGCGTTGATATAACCGTCAGAGTTGGCAAGAAGGTCTTTTTGGATGTTTTTGATGTATTTGGGTTTTACTTTACCCTTTTCGTTGGGAAGAGTGTCGAGACCTACTGCCTTGCGATAGTATTTGTAGCCATCTTCAAGAGCCTTATCCATCTCTTTCTCTTTGGCAGCCATACCAAATTGGGCTTGCTCATTCTCTTTCTCATAGAAACGTTGCTCAATGTTACCTGCTACATACCAAGCCTTAACATCCTCGGCCGACTCGCCGGCAAGAGCTTGTTGAATAGTATTGCGAGCGGCTTTGAAATCGGGTTTTTCGGCCTTCTTAGCCATGCTCCAGGCTTGATCAACAAGAGCTTTTTGACCAAACGAAAGTGTTGCCGAAAGGAGCAACAATGATGCTGTCAATAGTGTTTTTTTCATAATTTTTGTAGTTATTGTGTTACGATATTTAGACAATTATTCATTTACAGGGTTTAAATTCTCCTCGGCTGTGGGCTTGTTTTCTTCACCCTCTTGGTCGATAATCTCGGCAACATCCTCAGTTGCAGATAGCACCTTACATACCGAAGCAATCTCGTCGTTGCGCTTTTCGAGGTTGATAATGCGCACACCTTGTGTGGCACGACCCATCACGCGCACGTCGGCTACCTTCATACGCAATGTAATACCCGACTTGTTGATGATTACCAGGTCATTCTCATCGGTTACATTCTTTATAGCAACTACCTTGCCGGTTTTCTCGGTAATCTTCATGGTTGCTACACCCTTACCACCACGGTTGGTGATGCGATAGTCTTCGGCGATAGAGCGCTTGCCGTAACCTTGCTCCGAGATAACCATTACGGTGTCTTCTTGGAAGTTCTTCACGACAATCATACCCACTGCTGCATCTTGACCATCTTCGTCGAGGCGGATACCACGTACACCTGTAGCTACACGACCCATTTCGCGCACTGTGCTTTCGTGGAAAGTGATGGCACGACCGTTGCGGTTGGCAATGACAAGGTGACAGTTGCCATCGGTGAGGCGCACATCGATGAGTTGGTCGCCTTCGAGAATGTTGATAGCATTCACACCGTTTTGACGAGGACGTGAGTAGGCCTCAAGTTTGGTCTTCTTGATAATACCGCTACGTGTACAGAATACAAGATTGTGTGTAGTGTTGTACTCGGGATCTTGCAATTGTTTTACACGTATAAAGGCATTGACCTTGTCGTCCGACTCGATGTTGAGCATGTTTTGTATAGCACGACCCTTCGAGTTCTTTGCACCCTCGGGTATCTCGTATACCTTGAGCCAATAGCAACGACCCTTCTGAGTGAAGAAGAGCATGTAGTTGTGCATAGAGGCAGGATAGATGTACTCGATAAAGTCTTCGTCGCGAGTGTCGCTACCCTTGGCACCTACTCCACCGCGGTTTTGTGCACGGAATTCGGTGAGAGGTGTACGCTTGATGTATCCCATGTGCGATATGGTGATAATCATTTCGTCGTCGGCATAGAAATCCTCGGCGTTGAACTCTTCGCTTGCATACACAATATCGGTGCGACGCTCGTCGCCATACTTCTCTTTCACCTCGTTAAGCTCGTCTTTGATTACTTGCATACACACCTCGTGGTTAGAGAGAATCTCTTTAAAGCGACGTATCGCCTCTTCTACTTGTTGGAACTCGGCGTGGAGCTTGTCTTGTTCGAGGCCGGTGAGTTGACGCAAGCGCATCTCGACGATAGCAGCAGCTTGCTTGTCGCTGAGGGCAAAACGCTCCATCAAGCGGGTGCGAGCTTGCTCGCCGTTTTGCGATGAACGGATGATGGCAATTACCTCGTCGATGTTGTCGCTGGCAATAATCAAACCCTCAAGGATGTGAGCACGCTCTTCGGCCTTTTCCAGGTCAAATTGTGTGCGACGTATCACTACCTCGTGACGGTGGTCGATAAATGCTTGCAACAATTGCTTGAGGTTGAGCAATTGAGGACGTCCGTTGACGAGAGCAATGTTGTTGACGCTGAACGATGATTGCAATGCAGTCATCTTATAGAGCTTGTTGAGCACAACGCTGGCATTCGAATCGCGCTTGATGTCGATAACGATGCGCATACCGCTACGGTCGCTCTCGTCGTTGATATTTGATATACCATCGAGGCGTTTCTCTTCTACAAGGTCGGCAATGTTTTTGATAAGCTCGGCCTTGTTTACGCCATAAGGTATTTCGTTTACAATAATAGACTCGCGGTTGCCGTCGCTTTCAATCTCGGCCTTGGCGCGTACAATAATACGTCCGCGACCTGTCTCAAATGCATCCTTAACGCCGGCATAGCCATAGATGGTAGCACCGGTGGGGAAGTCGGGAGCTTTTACATATTGCATCAAGTCGGCTACCTCGGCTTCGGGGTTGTCGATAAGAGCAATAGAGGCATCGATACACTCGGCAAGGTTGTGAGGAGGCATATTGGTAGCCATACCTACAGCAATACCCGATGCACCATTGACGAGCAATTGAGGTATGCGTGTGGGCAATACTGTGGGCTCTTCGAGTGTGTTGTCAAAGTTGGCCGAGAAGTCAACAGTGCGTTTGTTGATGTCGGCAAGCATCTCTTCGGCAATGCGTGATAGACGAGCCTCGGTATAACGCATCGCTGCAGGAGAGTCACCGTCTATAGAACCGAAGTTACCTTGTCCATCGACCATGCAATAGCGCAACGACCAATCTTGAGCCATACGGGCAAGGGCAAAGTATACCGATGAGTCACCGTGGGGGTGATACTTACCGAGTACTTCACCGACAATACGAGCACACTTCTTGTAGGGTTGGTTGTGGGTGTTATTGAGACGCTCCATTCCATACAATATGCGACGATGTACGGGCTTGAGACCATCTCTTACATCGGGCAAGGCGCGAGCAACAATTACCGACATAGAGTAGTCGATATATGATGATTGCATCACCTGCTCGATGTTTACTTTCTGAATTTTGTCTTGGTCTAACATATTATTTGTTTGTTATCTATTTGTTTTGTTGTTAAGCGCACTTGAGCCTTACTTATAAGACATCACGCGCGTGCGCGTAGTTTATAGCGTACAAAGATAATTATTTTTTGCTCAACTTGGCACCTATTTATTGTTTTTTATAACTCTATTTTTCAAAATTCGGCACACTATTTGTTTAATATGTAAAAACGAATGATATAATTTTTTATAGAGTTATATATGACAAAAACTACTACCTTTGTCGTCGGAAAATGATAAAAGGTTAGGAGAAAGAATATTGTATGGAAAGAAATTTTTCGAGTCATGCCAAAAGTGTATTGGCATATAGCCGCGAAGAGGCCGGACGCTTGCAGAATACCGACATACTGCCCGAACACTTATTGCTGGGCATTATTCGCGACGGCGAGAGTCGTGCCATCGATGCTATACTCAGCCTTGGAATAAACCCTCTGGCGCTGCGTAGAGCGCTTGAAAGCGAGCTCACGGTAGAGAATGACATGCCTGTGGGGCAAGAAATAACAATCGGTAAGAGTACCGACCGCGTGCTGAAAATGAGTATGCTCGAATCGCGTATGATGAAAAGTAGTGAAACCGATACAGAACATATATTGTTGGCTATCTTGCGCGACAAGAATACTGCTGCATCGCGTATATTGAATGACAATAATGTGACATACGATGACGTTTTGTCTTATCTAAAGGATAATACTGACACGCCATTGCATCGCTCAAAGCCTCAGATGGGTGCCGGATTTGAAGAAGACGAGGAGGATGAGGAAATACCTCGCATGTCGTCGTCGAGTGGTACTCCAAAGCAATCTACCACTACTTCTACCCCCGGTGGCGACACACCTGTGCTCGACAATTTTGGCTCCGACATGACACGTGCTGCCGAGGAGGGTCGACTGGACCCTGTTGTAGGTCGTGAAATGGAGATAGAGCGTCTTGCTCAAATATTGAGCCGTCGCAAGAAAAACAATCCTATACTCATTGGTGAGCCCGGTGTGGGAAAATCGGCTATCGTTGAGGGATTGGCTCTGCGTATCGTGCAACGCAAGGTGTCGCGCGTGTTGTTTGGCAAGCGAGTTATATCGCTCGATGTGGGCTCTATAGTTGCCGGTACTAAGTATCGCGGACAGTTTGAGGAGCGTATGAAGGCTATTCTTAACGAATTGTCGAAGAACCCCGATATAATTCTCTTTATAGATGAGATACATACCATTGTGGGTGCCGGTGGTGCTACAGGTACACTCGATGCTGCCAATATGCTCAAGCCGGCATTGGCACGAGGTCAATTGCAATGTATAGGTGCTACCACTCTCGACGAGTATCGCAAGAATATAGAGAAAGATGGTGCACTTGAGCGTCGTTTTCAAAAGATTCTGGTAGAACCTACTACCCCCGATGAGACATTGCAGATATTGCAAAATATCAAGGAACGCTATGAAGACCACCATAATGTAACTTACACTGATGACGCGCTGGAGGCTTGTGTTAAGCTTACTGCCCGATACATCAGCGATCGCAACTTCCCCGACAAGGCTATCGATGCACTCGATGAGGCCGGTTCACGTGTGCACATTACCAATATTGTTGTGCCCAAGGAAATAGAAGAACTTGAGAAACAAATTGAAGAGGCTGGCAATGAGAAGATGAGAGCGGTAAATGCTCAAAACTATGAGTTGGCGGCAAGTTATAGAGATAAGTCGCGTGAGTTGCAAGTAAAGTTGGAGCAAGCCAAGCAACAATGGGAGGCAAAAGTGTCGGAACATCGAGAGATCGTTGATGAAGAGAAAATTGCCGAGGTCGTGGCCATGATGTCGGGCATACCCGTGCAACGTGTAGCCGAAGGCGAAAATCGTCGACTTCTTGACATGAACAATGCCATAAAAGAGGTAGTTGTGGGGCAAGACAAGGCTATAGATACTGTTGTGAAAGCAATACAACGTAACCGTATTGGTCTCAAAGATCCCAACAAACCCATTGGTACATTCTTGTTTTTGGGCCCTACGGGTGTAGGAAAAACGCACCTCGCCAAGAAGTTGGCCGAACAATTATTTGATAGCAAAGATGCGCTTATTCGCATCGATATGAGCGAGTATATGGAGAAGTTCTCTGTGTCGCGCCTCGTGGGAGCGCCTCCCGGATATGTGGGTTATGAAGAGGGTGGACAACTCACTGAGCGTGTGCGTCGTAAGCCCTACTCTGTGGTGTTGCTCGATGAGATTGAAAAGGCGCATCCCGACACGTTCAACCTCTTGCTGCAAGTGATGGACGAGGGCCGATTGACCGACAGTCTTGGACGTCAGGTTGACTTTAAAAACACGGTGATTATTCTCACCTCAAATATAGGTACACGTCAGCTCAAAGACTTTGGTCATGGTGTGGGTTATGCTGCACCCAATATCGACGAAAAAGAGAAGTCGCGTCATGTTATTACCAAGGCTCTCAATCGTGCATTCTCGCCCGAGTTTCTCAATCGTGTCGACGATATAGTGATGTTTGACCAACTCGATAAAGAGTCGATATTCAAGATTATAGATATAGAGTTGGTGGGATTTCGTCATCGTATAGAACAGCTTGGATATAAACTTATTATAACCGATGCTGCCAAGGCCTTTATAGCCGATAAAGGCTACGATGTGCAGTATGGAGCACGTCCGTTGAAACGAGCCATACAAAAGTATCTCGAAGATGAAATGGCCGAAATGATAATACGTGCAGCCATCCACAACGGAGATACTATTAAGGTTGATTGTGACACAGAAGAAGACAAGATTGTTACAACAATTGTCGATACCCGCTCCGAGCAAGAATAATAATCATATTTCAAGCCAAAATGTCAGCCTGTAAAGGCTGGCATTTTTTTTGCTATATAGTAAATAGTAAAAATGTATTAACTCAAAAACTATATATCATGCAAAAAGGAACAATTGGGGTAACTACCGATAATATCTTCCCCATTATCAAAAAATTCTTGTATAGCGACCACGAGATCTTTCTCCGTGAGGTTGTGTCGAATGCAGTAGATGCTACGCAAAAGTTGAAAACCCTCTCGTCAGTGGGCGAATTTAAGGGCGAGCTTGGCACTCTCGATGTGCGTGTGACAATAGACAAAGAGGCCGGAACGCTCACAATAAGCGACCGCGGTGTAGGTATGACTGCCGATGAGATAGATCGCTATATAAATCAAATAGCATTCTCGGGTGCTGAGGAGTTTGTTGAGAAGTATAAAAACGATGCCAATGCCATTATCGGACACTTTGGTCTGGGCTTCTATTCAACCTTTATGGTATCGAAAAAAGTAGAGATACGCACACTCTCATTTAGAGAAGGTGCCAAGGCTGTACAATGGAGTTGCGATGGTACACCCTCTTTTGAAATGACTGAGATAGAGAAGGCCGATCGTGGTACCGATATTATTCTATATATTGATGACGAGAACAAGGAGTTCCTTGAGTCGGCTCGTGTAGAGACACTTCTGCGCAAGTATTGTCGCTTCCTGCCTGTGCCCATTATCTTTGGCAAAGAGCAAGAGTGGAAAGATGGCAAGTATGTAGATACCGACACTGACAAGGTTATTAACGACCTTACTCCTGCATGGACTCGCAAACCTACCGACTTGACCGACGACGATTATAGAGAGTTCTACCGTGAGATATGTCCCGGAGCTGACGAACCTCTTTTCTGGATTCACCTCAATGTCGATTATCCCTTCAACCTTACAGGTATTCTCTACTTCCCCAAGATAAAGAGTAACCTTGACTTGAATCGCTACAAGATACAATTGTATTGCAATCAGGTATATGTAACCGACTCGGTAGAAGGTGTTGTACCCGACTTCTTGATGCTCTTGCAAGGTGTTATCGACTCACCCGATATACCTCTTAATGTGTCGCGCTCATATCTGCAAAGTGATGCCAATGTCAAGAAGATATCGACCTACATTACAAAGAAAGTTGCCGACCGCTTGCAAGAGATTTTCAACAACGACCGCAAGCAGTTTGAGGAAAAATGGAACGATATAAAGCTCTTTATAGAGTATGGTATGCTCAGCGATGAGAAGTTCTATGAGCGTGCAGCCAAGTTTGCCCTTTTGCAAGATACCGACAATAAGTTCTTTACTTTTGAGGAATACAAAAATATGATTGCCGGTGAGCAAACCGATAAAGATGGAAACCTCATCTATCTCTATGCTACCGATAAGACTGCTCAATATAGTTACATTGAGGCTGCAACCGCACGTGGATATGATGTGTTGTTGATGGATGGACAACTTGACTCGCACTACATTGGCATGTTGGAGCAAAAGTTCGAAAAGTGCCGTTTTGTACGTGTAGATAGTGATGTGATTGACAACCTTATACGCAAGGAAAACAATCGTGAGGTTACACTCACAGCTCAAGAGCGCGAGGCTATGACTACTGTATTCAAGTCGCAAATACCGGCAATTGAGAAGAGTGAGTTTATGGTTATGTTTGAGGCTCTTGGCGAGACTTCGGCTCCCGTAATGATTACTCAAAGTGAGTATATGCGTCGTATGAAAGAGATGGCCGCAGTGCAACCCGGCATGAGTTTCTATGGTGAGTTGCCCGATACATTCAACCTTATTGTCAACACCGACCATCCCTTGTGCAAGCAAGTACTTGCCGATACTGATGCTGCTTGTGCCGATGCAGTGGCTCCGATCTTGTCGCAACTCGATGGTGTAAATGCCGAGATTGCTCGCCTCAACAATGCGCGTAAGGATAAGAAAGAGGATGAGATACCTGTTGCCGACAAAGAGGCTTTGCGTAGTGCTGAGAATGAGGCGGCCGACTTGCGCAAGAAGCAAGAGGGTGTGTATAGCGACTATGCACAAAACAATAATCTTGTAAAACAACTTATCGACCTTGCTTTGTTGTCGAACAATATGCTTCGTGGAGAGGCATTGAGCCGATTTGTAAAACGCTCGTTCGATATGTTGTAATACATATTGCTCAATACAACAACGGTTGTATAGAACTATCTCTATACAACCGTTGTCTTGTTATATCGGATGTAGTTATTTAACAGTAATCATTTCTATCGGTTGTGTCTGTTCTTTGTCGAGGGGTTGCGTGCTCGACTTGGCACGGCCAAAGTCGATACTCCTAAGGTCTATGCAACGAATATTGCTATTGTAGGCGGTGCGATAGTAAATGCGACGGTTGGTAAGGTCGCTTGCTACTGTCCATTGCGTAGCCGAAGGCATATCTTGCGGTGTGTCGCCGGGATTGTGCTCGACACCAATAGGCACGTCGAAGTTGTTGAGGATATGGAAACATTGCAATACTGTTTCAAATGCAGTTTTGCGTTGCGGAGCAGTAGCTACAAAGAATGCCGCACGCACAAATCGCGATGGAGAGGTGACATCGCCGGGTATGCCATGAAAAGCAGAGCCTGCGCTGAAGGAGTTGAGCTCTACCCCACTCCATTTCTGTGATGGAGCTACTCCGGGGTGAAGATTGACATAATTGTTGAGGTTGGTGACATGCCAGTCGAACGAGGGCGAATTGGTAAGGACGCCTATATTATTTTCATGTACATTGTACTTGCCGTCGATTATTTCCAATACGACTTGACGCCCACTCGGCTCGGCAATGCGCCAATGTATCGTGAGCATCGATGGTTCGAGCGACACGACATGCACGCTATGCAGTGCATTTACCACGTCGTCGATACTTGAAAATTGCGACAATATCCACTCGACCAACTGTAGGTCGGCTATGGTCTTGTCGTTGTATGCGCTATTGTATGCTTCGTAACTTCCGTAGTTGGGGAAGTAGAAGAGTCCTGCCGAAAGTCCGGCCTCGTTGATACCCTCGGCTACAAAATCGGGCTCTACGACACTCAGTCCTACAAAGCCGTAACGTGCGGTATACTTCATGCCATTGCGTCCTGTTGGTGTATAAGATGCAAACTCCTTGCCTCTTGCTACAATATTATACTCGCTCTTGAGCGGAGTTCCGGCCCACTCGATTGTGCGAGCTACTACAAAACTGCCATCGGCTGCATGGAATGATATGCCGGTACAGGCATCTACACCTATTAAACTCGATAGTGCCATACAAGCACCCGTTGCAATCAATTGTGTTGTTTTCATGACTTTAAATATTATGTACTCACTATTAACACAAAAAAACTATCGACAGTTCTCTTCTTTGGCAAAAAAAATGTACTTTTGCTATTGTTAAATATTACAAGATGATGAGCGTAAATCGATATTTTACAGAGAACGAATGGAGCGACTTTCGCAACAGCTATCGCTGCTTGATAAAAGCAATGCGCGATGAAATGAGTCGTGCCGATATTGTTGCTTTGAGCCATATTGTGCGTGATGCCATTGTGGCCGGTTCTATGGCTCGTGATGAGCACGGCATAAATCCTCTATTGCGATGCGTTAACACTGCTGCGTTGTTGTGCGAAAAGGTTGGTGCCGAGCGCGATACTATCACAGCTCTCTTTCTCGCTCCTCTTGTCGATAGCGGTTATATGCTCATTGACGATGTGCATGCTCGCTATGGCGACGATGTAGTTAAATTGATAAAAGGTCTTATCAAAACCAACGAACTCGATAGCAAACAGGGTGCTATGAGTAGTGAGTATTTCAAGAACTTGCTTCTGGTATTTGCCGACGATATTCGTGTTATATTTATCATTATTGTCGACAGCCTCTGCATCATGCGCATGATAAACAATCACCATGACGAGCAGTATCGCAAGCATATTACCAATGAGGTTTCCAATCTTTATGCACCGCTGGCGCACAAATTGGGCCTTTATAAAATCAAATCGGAGCTTGAAGATTTGGTTCTCAAATACTCCGACCGCGAAACATACAACCTCATTGCTCACGAGCTCAATGCCACAAAAAAATATCGCGACGAATATATCGCCTCGTTTATAGGCCCGGTCAAAGCCGAGCTCGAAAAGGCCAATCTGAAGTTTGAGATAAAGGGACGTACCAAGTCGATATACTCTATCTGGAACAAGATGAAGAAGCAACAGATAGGTGTAGGCGGTATCTACGACCTCTTTGCCGTGCGCATTATCTTGGAGACCGAGGGAGCCGACGAAAAGTCCGACTGTTGGAAGGCTTTTTCGCTCATTACCAATATGTATACTCACAATCCGAAGCGCATGCGCGATTGGCTATCCAGCCCCAAAGGTAATGGCTACGAGTCGCTTCATGCTACGGTGATAGGCCCCGAAAATAAGTGGGTTGAGGTGCAAATACGCACCCGTCGTATGGATGAGATTGCCGAGCGCGGATTGGCAGCTCACTGGCGATACAAGGGCATCAAGAGCGAGGGCAACCTCGATACGCTCATGAACAGTGTGCGCGACATATTGGAGTCGGGCGATGACGACTCGTTAGAGAAAATCAAAGACTTCAATATCGATATATACGACAAGGAGGTGTTTGTCTTCTCGCCCAAAGGTGACTTGTATAAGTTCCCCTATGGCTCTACAGTGCTCGATTTTGCCTTCCACATACACACTCGACTGGGTTGCTCTTGTACGGGTGCGCGTGTCAATGGCAAGAATCAGACTATCAAATATGAACTCAAGAGTGGCGATACGGTAGAGATACTTACCTCATCGTCGCAACGCCCCAAAAAGGAATGGCTCAATATAGCTCACTCGGCTCGTTCGCGTGTCAAAATCAAGCAGGCCCTCAACGAGATAGAGAATAAGAGTGCCGAGCTTGGCAAGGAGCTCCTATCGCGCCGTATGAAAAATAGGAAGATAGAGGTTGACGAGTCGGCCTTGATGCGCCTCATCAAGAAGATGGGCTACAAGACGGTTACGGCTTTTTATCTCGAACTTGGCGACGATAAGATAGATGTAAATGATGTGATTGAACGCTACCTCGCCATGCTCGAAAAAGACCGTCAAGAAGAGGAGCAACGTTCGGCCGGTGAGTATACCCTCGATGCCAAACCTATAGACGACAACAAGGTCGATGAACTTGTGATAGGTGGTGATATAAAGGGTGTAGACTATCGATTGGCCAAATGCTGTGGTCCCATCTTTGGCGATAAGATATTTGGCTTTGTATCGTCGGAGGGTACCATCAAGATACATCGTTGCGATTGTCCCAATGCAGCCAATATGCAAGAGCGATACCCCTATCGCGTTATCAATGCACGCTGGGCCGGCAAGATGGGTACAAAGTATGTCATAACACTGCGCGTAGTGGGTCAAGACGATATAGGTATTGTCACCAATATATCGTCTATCATCAACAAGGAGAAGAACGTCTTCTTGCGCAGTATATCTATCGACTCGGACGATGGACTTTTCCAAGGACACCTCTCGGTGGCAATCGACGATATATCGACACTCAATACGCTTATAAAGAAGCTACGCACCGTCAAGGGTGTAAAAGATGTGCAACGTGGTGCAATGTGATAAAATAAAAATAACACTATAAGATTATGAAACACAAATTTCTCCTCCTCCCCCTACTCTCGCTTGTAGTAGCGTGTGGAAATAACGAAAAACTCGCTCAAGAGATGCTGGCCCAAGCCGAGTCGCTCTACAACCAAGGCGACTATATTGCAGCTACGCAATGGGTAGATAGTATCAGTGCCACCTATCCGCAAGAGACCGATGTGATACGCCAAGGTATGATGCTCCAATGCCACATCAACCAAAAGAGATACGAGCGCGAATTGATAGAGGTCGACAGCCTTTACAATGCTGCCAATGCCGAGTTGTCGGCTTTGAAAAATCGCTTTGAACTTGTGCGCGAGGGCAAAGAACAAACCCTTGCCAACTATGTATACAAGGGTACTCGTACCAAGGGCGAGGTGAAGCGCAGTGAACTGCGAGTGTATGTTACCGAGAAGGGCGACCTGCAGCTTACAAGTGTATATTGTGGCAAGTCGAAGCTCAATCACACCGGTATAATGGCACAAATGCCCGACGGTACATTTGCGCAAACTGCCACTATAGCCTACGACGGTGGCAAGAACTACCGCTATAAAAGTGGCGACGATGTGGTGGAAATGGTTACATACAACCTCGCTCAGTGTAAAGGTGTGTTGGACTTGATAGCCGAAAATCCGCAGGCAAAGTGCCGTGTGAAGTATACCGGAGGTAAGTCGCAAGACCTCAACATCGACAAGCTCACTCGCGAAGCTATTACCAACAGCTACCGCATGGCTCAGCTCTTTGTTATGACCGACTCTTTGGCATCGCGTCGCGAATTTGGTATTATCCAACTCGAACTCGCCGACCGCCAACTCATGAAGCTCCAAGACAAAGCTGCTGCAAGTACAAAATAGCCTATTGCAATGCGTTGTAAAATAGTGCCCTCGCATCACAAAACGATGTGGGGGTGTTTTTTTTTTGCGCCCGCTTGCGGGCGAATATAGGGTGCGCACCAACGGAGTGTTGGCATTGTATCACCCCAATAAACTATCGCTCGCGGTGAAAAATATCCAAGTAAACTTGATATTTCTCGCTCGCTTATTACAATATTTGAGGAAAACCTCCAATATACTATCGCTCACAGTGAAAAATATCCAAGTAAACTTGATATTTCTCGCTCGCTTATTACAATATTTGAGGAAAACCTCCAATATACTATCGCTCGCAGTGAAAAATATCTAAGTAAACTTGATATTTCTCGC
>JAFZFQ010000014.1 GCA_017555825.1 Bacteroidaceae bacterium
GCTTGATTGATGACACAGTCGCCCTTGTTGTATAGTTTTTTCAAAGTCTATATTGTACTATCAGATAGCAATTTCTACTACTTCAAACTTCATTTTACCGGCGGGAGCTTGTACCTCTACAACATCGCCAACGTGGTGACCAAGCAAGGCCTTGGCAATGGGTGTGGCAATCGAGATTTTTCCTGCGCGGAGGTCGGCTTCGGTTTCCGACACGATTGTGTATTCCATTGTAGCACCATTGGCCATATTTTTGATTTTTACGCGGTTGAGAAGCTGAATCTCCTCGGTGTTGAGACGGCTGTCGTCGATGATGCGAGCGTTGGCAATAGTATCTTTGAGTTGGGCTATGCGCATTTCGAGCAAGCCTTGTGCCTCTTTGGCTGCATCATACTCGGCGTTCTCCGAGAGGTCGCCTTTGTCGCGAGCCTCGGCGATGGCTGCTACCACGCGAGGACGCTCTACGCTTTCCATGTGTGTGAGTTCTTCTTTGAGTTTTTTCAAACCCTCTTCAGTCATATAGTTGTATGCCATAATATAGGTATATATAATTTCTATAGGTTAATAATTATTGTATCTATAAAATTGTGTGTAAATGCCTTACACAAGGCACAATAAAAAAGAAACCCCGCCGATGTGACCGGGTCTCCTCTTATTATTACGTGGCAAAGGTATGGGTTTATTTTGGGTTTTGCAAGTAAAACGTGAGATTTTTACTTTTTTGTAACATACCCGTTTAGCCCAATATTTGTGCCAATTTTTTCTTCAAGTCGGCTACGCTTTCGGGTCGAATGAGTTGTGTTCCGTTGTTGGTTATCACAAAACAAGAGGGTAGCGATTGTATGTCGTAGAGTGTGATGAGTGTCGATTGTACATTGTCGGTTTCGTGCACACACACCCAAGGTAGATTGTCGGCTACGGTCTGCCAACGGTTGAGTTCGGTATCGAACGATACTTGATATATCTGCAATCCGCGTTTGCTATATTGCTCATAGATGTTGTTGAGCTCTATGTTGTAGGCAGGAGAGTAATCGAGCGCATAGGCGGTAAAGTCGAGCAGTACCACGCGATTTTGAGCTACGATGTCCGAGAGTTTTTGTTCATTACCGGTCAAGTCATATAGCGTTATGTCTATGTAGCTTACCTCCGAAGCCTCTATTTCAACAGCCTCTTTTTGTGCCTCGCGACGGGCTGCCATGCCTTGTAGAGCCAATGTGCGCAATACCTCGGTGCGGGGTGCCTCGGGGGCATACATTTCGTGGGCAGTTGCAGCGGCGGCAATAATGCGATTGTCGGCATAGTCGTAGGTGTCGAAGATGGGCAATCCGTTGACACGTTGCATGAGGATGTAGTATGTCACGGCAGAAGCGGGTGCTTGCAATACCAACTCGCTCATGCGACTCTTGTAGGCGGCAATGCTGTCGAGTGCGGCGGCACGGTTGCCTTCGCCACTCATGGCTTGGTTTACGATGTTTTTCAAGCGACCTCCGCCTAAGGCTACTTCGCGCATAGCTACACACTCTTCGCTACCGGCCACGGTGTAGTTGGTGGCAAAGGCTTGCAACTGGCTATTGCATGTGATGTGCGATGCAGAGTCTACAACGAGGTTGATGCTTTGGTTGCCCAAGCGCAAACGATAGAATTGAGCATGCTCGGGCACGGCGTGAGTAAATTTATAGTTGCCCTTGGCATCGAGCTGTATCGAGTCTACCACAACGGGCGTTGTTCCGGTAATATTCTCCAAGTAGAGGGTGGTGCTATCGGCATTGGCAATAGTACCGTCGATGGTAAACTGTGTTGCTTGGTTACAAGCTGTTATCAAGGTTGCAATGGCCACTGCAGCCACATAAAGTATTCTTTTCATATCTGTTTTTGAGTCAAAATTTTGGTAGTGCAAACCTACGCAAAAAAAATGGAATACCCAACATTGCCTATCGATTGGATGTGATTTTCTATTGCTTCTATCTGTTTTTATAGGTACATGTCGAGTGCGAAAATGTTTTTTACACTTTTCATGAACTTTTTACAACAGCGCAGTGTTGTAGAAATAAAAAAAGACTATGAAAAGACCAATATTGACTTTCGTGGCACTTCTTATGATGTGCATAGGTTACTTGGCGTGCAACAAGCACGATGTAATCTACTTTACCGACTTGCCCACTGCGGCACAGAACTTTTTGCAAAAGTACTTTCCCGACAATCTTGTGGCGTCGGCCGAGCGACATAGTGATGAGCCTCTCTTTGAGGTGACGCTCGACAATGGTTATGAGATAGACTTCTATAGCGATGGTAGCTGGCAGAAGATTGATAGCAAGGCTGCCATATTGCCGGCCGATCTGATACAAGGTGTGTTGCCCGAGAATATACGAAGCTATCTTGCAGAGAATTATCCGCTGGCCGAGGTGAGTGCCATTGAGCGCTCGTCGGTGGGATATGTTGTCAAGTTGGCAACTACTCCTACAACAGAGTTGTACTTCGATCCCGATGGCAATATTGCTGTATATTGGGATGAATAGATATGACACAGCCCCTGAAGGTTTCTCTTCAAGGGCTGTTGTTGTATAAAGGGGGTGTTACTTGCGTTGGTAGGTTACGAAAGAGTAAGCATAGGGGTGACGCTCGTCGGCCTCATGCTCCTCGCGTTCTATCTCTTCCCACTCCTCATAGTTTACTGTAGGGAAGAAGGTGTCGGCATCGGCAAACTCGTGGTGTATATGTGTGATGTATAGGCGGTCGGCGCGATCGAGTGTTTGCGCATAGAGCGTTCCACCACCTATTACAAAGAGCTCCTTGTCGGCACTGTCGGCCAATACTTCGTCTATCGTGTGCACGACAACGGTGTTCTCCCATGAGGCCTCGGCCTGGCGTGTCACTACCACGTTGGTACGACCGGGCAATGCACCTTTGGGTAATGACTCAAATGTGCGACGACCCATGACGATGGTGTGACCCAATGTGATGGCTTTAAATCGTTTCAAGTCGTTGGGCAAGTAGCACAACAGGTCTTGTTGCTTGCCTATGGCGCCGTTGGCTGCAACGGCTACTATGAGCGAAATCATATCTTTATACAGGGTTTATACCGCAACGACACCGGCAATGTGGGGGTGCGGGTCGTAGTCGGTGAGTTGAAAATCGGTGTATTTAAAATCGAAGATAGAGCTTACCTCGGGGTTGATAATCATGCGTGGTAATGAGCGAGGCTCGCGCGAAAGTTGTAGACGCACTTGTTCGAGGTGGTTGGTGTAGATGTGTGCATCGCCGAGTGTGTGTACAAAATCGCCGGCTTTGAGGCCTGTTACTTGCGCCATCATCTGCAACAGAAGTGCATACGATGCAATGTTGAAGGGCACGCCCAAGAAGATGTCGGCACTGCGTTGGTAGAGCTGCAAGCTCAAGCGACCATCGGCCACGTAGAATTGGAAGAAGGCGTGACAAGGTGGCAACTTCATCGTAGGAAGGTCGGCCACGTTCCAGGCGTTGACGATGATGCGACGCGAGTCGGGGTTGTTCTTGATAGTATCTACAACTTCTTGTATCTGGTCTATATGTCCGCCATTGTAGTCGGGCCATGAGCGCCATTGGTAGCCATAGATGTGTCCCAAGTCGCCATTTTCATCGGCCCACTCGTTCCATATACGCACACCATTGTCTTGCAAGTATTTCACATTGGTATCGCCAGCCAAGAACCACAACAACTCATGTATGATAGACTTCAAGTGAAGTTTCTTGGTTGTGAGCAAGGGAAATCCCTCCTCAAGATTAAAACGCATTTGATAGCCAAAGGTGCTTATAGTGCCCGTTCCGGTGCGGTCTTCCTTGCGGGTACCGTGGTCGAGAACGTGTTGCAAGAGGTCGAGATACTGTTTCATGAGGTGAGTGTTTTGATGTACAAATGTAGTGAATAAATTCGACACACTACAGTTGCGATACAATGTTTTTTAGCCTATCGCTTGTTGCGCTATGAGTGCTGTGTAGTCGCTCCAAGTGGCATCGGCTGTTGCTCCTATGCGTATGGGGAGATTGCCCAGGCGGCGCAAGAGGGGCTCGACGGTGGCCGAAAAATCCTCTACCGTGGTAGCATAGAATATATACAATACCTGACGTGCTCCGGTGTGAATAGCCGATAGCACGGCTGTAGAGCTACGCTCCAGCGCATCGGTCATGATGTTCATCACACCATCTATTACATCGGTTTCGGTATCGGTGGGCATGCCTTTATCGTCGCCTTTGAGTTGCCATTGCACCTCTATGCGCATACCGTAAAGCCCCGACAGACGTGGGGCGTCGAGGTGCATGCGTCCACGCACCACTACCAAGCCTTTATCGCTATCGTAGGTCGTAGCAAACCATTCATTAGACAAGTGCATATAGATTATTCCTCCTTTTCTTCTTCCAGGGCCTCATAGTAGGGCGATGTTTGTGTGTATTGGTAAGCGCCCACGTCGATGCGTTCGAGACGACTTGCACCATACATGTCGCAGGCTGTAGAGTCGCAAGCATAGGCTGTAGCACCCCATCCGATAGCCCCCGACTCGGGCGAGCCAAGGCGGTAGTCATAGAGGTAGTTCTCGCGCTCGATGAGCCAAAACATCGGCTCACCACCCCACATTGTGTGCACAAAGTTGGCATCATCGCTACCTTCTACACCGGCAAGCATGCAGCTATTCAGGTATACATTGCTACCCGTAAAGTCTCCTACCGATAGCGGTGAGGCGTTACCTGCGATGAGGCAATTGTTGAGGTTGAGCTCTACATTCCACTCGATGAGTTCTTCGCACGAAGGGGTATGTATGATGGCGCCCTTTATCATGTCGTAGAAGTAGTAATTGACAATGGTGCAATGTGTAACATCGACTATGCCTTTGTGTATAGCGAGTACCGAATATCCGGCATCCGACAGCTCGCTGTTGGTGATGCGCACGCGGTTGCAAGCTATATCTACAAGATTTGCCGTAGAGTTGTGTATAATGCTGTTGTGTATAGTGAGTGTTGTGCGCGACAGGTCGGTAGAGTCGCACATGATACCCCATGTAGTGCCACGCACCATGGTATGTGTCAAGCGGTTGTCGAAACTGCCCTCATGGAAGCGTATGCCACCCCATTGCCCTGCTAAGTTGTCGTAGGGTAGATTATCGAACATGCGGTCGAGGCGGTCGCCACGCAGGGTAACACGTGCATCGGGTGTGCCCTCGGCTATGAGTTGTCCGTATACTTCGAGTGCAGCTCCATTGTGAAAGTAGAGTGTGGCACCGGGCTCAATGGTGAGTCGTGCAGTGGGTGCTACTACAAGTGAGTCATACACAATAAAGGGTTTCTCGGCAGTGAGCAATGTGTCGCTGTTTATGGTCACTCCGCGCAATCGCTTGGCATCTTGTGTACGAGCCAGAAGTTTGACATGCTGTGTCACGCCATTGGTAATAAATACCAGCGAGTCGCGCAAGTCTACCAATCCATTCTCTCCGGTTTCGGTTACGTTGGCCATTATAAACACAAAAAGGCTGTCGTTGCCACGTATCTCGGTATCGGTAAATGAAGTGCCCGACAAGCCGTCTACATTGACAATAAATCCCGACGCACCACCTTTGCCCAATTTTATAGAGCCTATGCGTAACGACTTGTTGCTAAGATTGTACACCTTGAGCGTGCGGGTTGATGTGCCCTCGTTGGTAAAGATGGTGTCGAGGTTGACGGTGTCGGTCGAGAATGTCAATACGTCGCCGGGTGATGTTGTGAAGCTATCGTCGATACATGCCGAGAGCATGCCCGATAGGCACAACAATAGTATAAATATGGGGTAAATAGCTCTTTTCATACATTATATAAACGCACGCGAGGTGGTTTTATTGTATCTCATCTATTCGCAACACTGCATCTCTGTAGAGTTTTAGTATCTTTAAGTCTATTTACACTCTGAAGCGATAGGAAGTTGGCTCGTTTTTACTACATTTGCAATAGATAAATACACACAACGAGATGAAGTATTATTTGATAGCAGGTGAAGCATCGGGCGACCTACACGCCTCGCATTTGATGGCGGCAATTTTGCGCGAAGACGAGCATGCCGAGTTTCGTTTCTATGGTGGTGATATGATGACCGCTGTAGGAGGTACTTGTGTGCAACATTATCGCGAGATGGCCTACATGGGTTTTACCGAGGTGATAGCTCACTTGCGACCTATACTCAATAACATGAAGAATTGCAAGCGCGACATCATGCAATGGTGTCCCGATGTGCTCATTCTCATAGATTATCCGAGCTTCAATCTCAAGATAGCCAAGTATGTCAAGCAGCAGTTGGGCATACCGGTGTTTTACTATATCTCGCCTAAGTTGTGGGCATGGAAGGAGTACCGCATCAAAGACATACGCCGATATGTCGATAAGGTATATTCTATATTACCCTTTGAGGTAGATTTTTATCAACGTCACAACTATCACATCGATTATGTGGGCAACCCCACTGTTGACGAGCTGGCCATACGACCCTATGCCAATGAGTCTTTTGCCGACTTTATCGAGGCACAACACTTGCCCGACAAGCCCATTATAGCCCTGTTGGCCGGTAGTCGTAAGGCCGAGATACGTCGCAACCTGCCACGTATGATAGAGGCTGCCCAAGGGTTTTCCAACTATCAATTGGTTATAGCCGGAGCACCGGGTATTACGCCCGAGGAGTATGCTCCCTACCTAAATGATGGTCGTGTAAGCGTTGTTTTTGGTGCTACTTACCGACTCTTGGCGCAGAGCTCGGCCTCGGTTGTAACGTCGGGCACTGCAACACTCGAAGCAGCCCTGCTACATGTGCCCCAAGTGGTGTGCTACGCCATGCCGGGTGGACGATTGGCCTATAATTTCTTTAAGAGAATTCTCAAGGTAAAATATGTCTCGTTGGTCAATCTCATTGCCGACAGCAAGGTTGTTACTGAACTATTGGTACACCACTGTACAGCCGAGCGCATAGGCGACGAGCTCAACTATTTGTTGCACGATCGCGAAGTACACAAGCGCGTGATGGAGGGATATGACGAGGTGGCTCGCCGACTGGGCAAGCCGGGTGCGCCTCGGCGTGCAGCGCAAAGTATCGTAGCACAATTGCGTGCGAAAAAATAAAATTCTACGGGATTATTGCACAACAATTTTGTGTGCCTCACTACCTATTTGCACGAGATAGATACCTGATGCTATGTTGTATTGGGTGGTGTTGTGTGACGTAAATGTGTCTACCTCGACGCCAAGTAGATTATAGATGTGCACAGTGGTAGGATGAGTTGTTGCAACCTCGATATAGCCACGTCCGCCTGTTACACGATTGTCGGTAATTGTTGTTGTCACAGAGTTGGGGTCGTACTCGTTAATTGCAATATTGCGCAGTAGGATAGCATAGCTATCGGCCTTGCTATTGGCTCTGAAGGCCATGTAGTATATACCTGGCACATGCGCCTCAAACGGTACTACTATCACGGTATCGTTGATGAAAGTAAAATCGCTGAGTCTTTTGACAACTACCGACATCTCCTCGGGGCGAGGTACAAAACCAATCATCACACTCATTGACTCGGGGTAGCTGCTGAGGCCGGCACAACAGCTATATTCTACTTGGTAGCGTATAGAGCCATCGAGGTAGAGGGGTGGTGTAAACAGCCAGTCGTCGGCGTCGTTTGTGGCGCTCGAAAGATAACGCATGCAGCCACCAAAGCGATCGGTGTAGTGATGCCATGTTATGCCGTCTCTGTTATGGTCGTCGATAGTACAATAACCTATGCCATCGACAAAGTTGTGTCGGTAGGGGAAGGGTGCTATGCCTGCAACAATATCCTTCTGCGATGCGCTACTTGCGCCATTTTCGTTTGCTGCCACGATGTTATAGGTATAGCTGTCTATAGTATCTACCGTGTCGCTATATGCTATATACTCACCGGGTGTGGGTTGCACGATGGTATGTATCAACTCGTCGTTGCGATATATCTGCAACTTGTCGAGCCGGGTGAGAAGTGTACCGTCTATATTATGCGTAGGAGCTATACACGTTACATTTACAATGTGAGGCGTACGCTCGTTGCTTGTGAGGGTAAGGTTTTCTATATTGCCGGGTATGTGTCCCTCGCCACACTCATATAAAGCCAGGCTGTCGAGGTACAGCATGTGGCGATTGGCCGGGCTGGTGGCGTGTATGTATAACCTGTAATTATCGTCGGCTTCTACTGTAAATCGTACTTGGTAGGGCGTGCTGGTCTTGCCATCGACTTGTTGTGATGACAGCAAAGCATGGTTTTGCGACATATTACTCGGTGTTATGCCCACCGAAAACTCCTCGGTATACATCTCGCTGCCGGCGTGCAGGTATAATAGAGCCTCATAGTTCATACCCGCTTGCAACTGTATGGAGTGTAGATAGATATAGTCGTTGGCATTGTGAATTTTGCTGTAGCGATAGCGCAAGCTATATGTGTCGGGCTCGGTCTCAAATAGCTCCCATGTGTAGCCATCGGCATTGGCATCGTCGACCACAGTGCCCGTGAGTTGCTGTTTGCTCCATTGTGTAATGCTGTAAAGAGGAGATACGCTATCGGCCATACCCGGTACGATACACATCATGAGCATGATAATAATCATGCTATAACGCTTTGATATATTGTTGACAAACAGGCGGGTATAAATATTTATCATATTGAAGGGGGGCGAGGGCAGGGCTCTTTAGCTGTCGGCAAAGTTGTTGTTCTATAAAACTTGAATGTTCAGTCGCTTGCATATCCATTGATGGAACATTGCTTGCTCCTCTTCGGTGGTTTCGCTTAGAGAATTTATGCATCCAAACATCAATTTGTTGTTTGCTTGCATCTCGGCTATTTTGCGAGCCATATAACCCTTTTTATGCACATCGGGCTTCAAGAAGCTACACACACCCTTTGACGAGCGCACATCCAATGCTCCCTGGTGGTATGCATCTAAGTAGTAGCACACCAACGAACTGAACTGCGATGGATGGCGAAACCGGTGCTTGATGTTTGCGTCTAACAGGTCGGGGCGTTCGGTATAAAACTTTTCGTACCATGTTCTACTCATAGGCACGGGCCCATGTGGATGTAGGAAGAAAAAGTCCGACTTCATCATGTGAGCGGCATTGAGCATGGGGTCTTTGTGTCCAAAGGTCTTGTGGTTTTGGAGGAGATGCTTGGCCCAACGCAGAAAGGCTGCCAACTTCACATTGAATTTCTTGGCATATAGTACGGTTTTGTTGTCGTAGAACCAATCTGTTTTTTTATTGTCGCACATGAGAAATATGTCGTCGTTGAAGTAGAGAAAATTCTCTGACAATCCCGGTATGCGCCACAACATTTGTCCTATCGATAGTGAGTTGAATGTGGGAAGGTATTGCTCGTATCCGCCGAAAATCACGGTGTGGTCGACAATCTCTATGGGTATTTTGTTCTCGGGAAAGTTGTGTGCAACAAACTCGTTTACATGAGGATCTTGATTGTCTGTTACAATAAATATTTTGTGCACCCAAGGGGCATATCGCAAAATGGATGCGATACAATAAAATATTTCGCCTGTCGAACGATAACGAGCAGCTCCGGCTATATCATTGTGGCTTGTTTCATTTCGGCCGGTAAGATATTTGTTTTTCTTACTCTTGTGAACGGGGTCGTCGCCATCTACCCACGTTATTACTATATCGATATTTTCTTGACACATAGTAGAGCCTAAATTATATTGTGAAATCTCTCGGGGATGCGCACAATCACCGCTTGTTCAAGCATCGAGGGCTTGTTGAGGGCGTATATAGGACGGAAAATTGTTTGTATCATGCGAGCCATGGGTACTGTCTTCTCCCAATTGTGGGACTTGCGAGTGGTGCACAAGCGTATCGTTTTCGAACGTTTTTTCAAGTGTCTTGCCCATCCCTCGGCTCGACGCGATGGGTCGGCAAATCGTGCTTCGATTCTTTCCATGTCGAAGTATCCGAAATGAAACAAGAACAATCCCTTTGCGATGTGGAAGTTGTGTCCTTTTACTCGGTGAAATCCCGATCCCCAGCGCACGGGGCGTGCTATAATGTTGGCCTTGGTATATCGGCTGGATAGTCGTGCATATTGGCGCTGTGCAAGGAATGGACGGTTGAGGTCCAAGCTACCCTCCTTTTTCAAGTGCTGACCCACGTCAATGCCAAGTCCCGAAATGGAGGTTTTTATATTGTATTGACTCAGAAATTGGGCCAATGAAATACCCAGCAGAGGGTCTACTACAAGAATTTCATCGGCATCGGTGCCTATTACCAAGTCGTATTTCTCAAACAATTGTGCAGCTTGTCGTGATAGAAACTCTATCCTTTTTTTGTCGCCTTGAGCCACATTGCCCTTGAGTTTCTCTTGGATAACGACATTTGTGCCCTCGCAAAACGAAGGAACATCTTGGTCTATACCGTCGAAATAGATGTACAAATTTTCTTTTCCAAGCTCACGACCATAATATTCTACCCACTTGCGCAGGTAAAACTCGTCGTTGCGAACCATTGTTATTGCACATATTTTCTTCATAATAGCAAAGGTAGTAATTCTTTTGTAAGAACATCAGCTTTATTCTCTTTTTTCACCTGTTATAAAATGTTCTACCCATATATTTTGTGCCGAAAAGTTCATAAAAAAATGAGGCAGAGCCCGTGTGGACTCTGCCTCAATAGCTATATATCTATAGGTTAGATATTAGTCGTTGTTTTGACCCTCTTCGCGGTTTTCACGACGCTCGCCACGGAACTCGCGACGATTGTTGTTGCGACGGTCGCCACGATCATTGCGGTCGGCGCGGGGCTCACGACGCTCGCGACGCTCGGGCTCTACATAGCCTTCGGGGCGAGGTTGGAGGGCTTTCATTGAAAGACGATACTTGCCTGTTTTGGGGTCGATTTCGAGCAATTTCACAGTGAGTTCATCACCCTCTTTGATGCCCGATGCATCCATGCTTTCGAGGCGGTTCCAGCCAATCTCAGAGATGTGGAGCAAGCCATCCTTGCCAGGCATAAACTCTACGAATGCACCAAATGCGAGAATCGATTTAACAACACCTGTGTAGGTCTCGCCTACCTCGGGTTGAGCTACGATAGCCTTGATGCGACGCAATGCCTCGTTGATAGCATCGCGGCCGGGAGCCGAAATTTCGATGTGGCCTTCGCCTTCAATTTCCTCGATAGTAACAGTAGCACCGCTGGCCTCTTGAATACCTTGGATGATCTTTCCGCCCGGGCCAATAACAGCACCGATAAACTCCTTGGGTATAACCATAGTTTCGATGCGGGGAGCGTGGGGCTTGAGGTCGGCACGAGGCTCAGAGATTGTAGCCTCGATCTTGTCGAGGATGTGCATGCGACCTTCGCGAGCTTGCAACAAAGCCTTCTCGAGAATTTCGTATGACAAGCCGTCTACCTTGATGTCCATTTGAGTAGCAGTGATACCATCGCGAGTACCTGTTACCTTGAAGTCCATGTCGCCCAAGTGGTCCTCGTCGCCAAGGATGTCAGAGAGAACGGCATACTTGGCATTGTCGGTAATCAAGCCCATGGCGATACCCGATACGGGTTTCTTAATCTTCACACCGGCATCCATCAATGCAAGTGTACCTGCACATACTGTAGCCATAGAAGACGAACCGTTAGACTCAAGAATATCCGATACGATGCGTACACAGTAGGGATAGTCGGCAGGAATCATGCTCTTGAGAGCGCGGTTGGCCAAGTTACCGTGACCAATCTCACGACGACCAATACCACGTACGGGCTTAGCCTCACCTGTTGAGAAGGGGGGGAAGTTATAGTGCAACAAGAAGCGATCGTGACCTTGGTTGAGCACGTCGTCGAGCAACTTCTCGTCAAGTTTAGTACCCAATGTTACTGTAGAGAGTGATTGAGTCTCGCCACGAGTAAATACAGCCGAGCCGTGAGGGCCGGGAATGTAGTCTACCTCACACCAAATGGGGCGGATGTCGGTAGTTTGACGACCGTCGAGACGCACGCCCTCGTCGAGCACGCAACGACGCATAGCCTCTTTCTCTACATCGTGGTAGTAGCGACGCACGAGCGACTCTTTCTCATCGCGCTCTTCTTCGCTCATAGCCTCGAGGTACTCCTCGCAGATAGCCTCAAATGCGGCAGCGCGACCATGCTTGTCGGCATTGCCTTGACGAGCTACAGCGTAAGCCTTGTCGTAGCACTTAGCCTTAACATCGGCGCGCAACTCCTCGTCGTTTATCTCGTGGCAGTACTCGCGTTTTACTGTTGAGCCAACAGCCTCGGCGAGCTCCTCTTGTACACGGCAGTGTACTTTGATAGCATCGTGAGCTGTCTTCAAAGCCTCGAGCAAATCTTGCTCCGATACTTCGTTCATCTCACCCTCAACCATCATGATGTTGTCGTAGGTAGCACCTACCATCAAGTCCATGTCGGCACGCTCCAACTCAGCGAATGTGGGGTTGATGCGGAACTTGCCATCAACACGAGCTACACGCACCTCAGAGATGGGGCCATTGAAGGGGATGTCAGATACTGCGATAGCAGCCGAAGCAGCCAAACCTGCCAATGCGTCGGGAATATCTACACCGTCGGCCGAGTACATTGTAATGTTTACGAAAGTATCGGCGTGATAGTTATCGGGGAACAAAGGACGCAATACGCGGTCAACGAGACGTGCTGTGAGGATTTCGTAATCCGATGCACGACCTTCACGTTTTGTAAAACCGCCGGGGAAACGTCCGAATGCTGAAAATTTCTCTTTATACTCTACTTGCAAGGGCATGAAATCTACACCCTCACCGGCCTCTTTGGCCGAACACACCGTAGCGAGCAACATTGTATTGCCCATGCGTACTTCTACGGCACCATCGGCTTGCTTTGCCAGCTTGCCGGTCTCGATGGTAATGGTTCTTCCATCACCCAAATCGATGGTCTTTTTTACGACATTCATAAAATCTTTATTTTCTTTCCATTAAAAATCGTGCAAAGATACATAAAGTTCCGATGCAACACCATGAAAATGAAAGAAAAAAATGCTTTCACTGCCCAAAAACACATATATTATGTGATAATTGTCGGTGTCGGAAAGTGTGTGCTGTAAAAACTTATTTGAAAGATGTGCCGTTGCGAGTGAAATTGCTTACGCTTTTATGTGTTGATGTTCGTATGCCAATAGGACCAAAATGGGTAAAAAAAAGCCCTCGAATGAGGGTTGCAGTAGGTACAAAAAAAATTGATTGTCTCCCGACAACCAATCTTCGTTAACCTTAATTCTAATACCATGAAAAACACGGTGCAAAGGTAAGGATTATTTTTGGTTTGTCAAGAGTTGGTGTGTAAAAAGTTTTATGAGTTAATATAATTTAACACTTTGGGAGACTTTGACGCCTTATTTACCCCCTTATTTCTACACTTTTCTTGACAAATAGGTCAAATTCTACTATAAAATGGCTGTAATAACTCTTTACTCTATAATGTATATACCGAGCCCTATAGTTTCTTTATCACCATTTCGCAACGTGCGCAGTCGAAGTGGAGGGCAAGCGTTATGTTGTCTTGTCGCAGTGTTAGGGGAGCAACGAGGTTCTTGCCTTGCGGTGTCTTGAGACATGCGCCGAGGTAATGGCGCAAGCAGTGACGTGTGCGCATAAGTTCTCCATCACGGGCTGCCGAGAGTTCAAATGCAGGTGCTGTAATCTCCACGCCGTGTGTGCGGTAGAAGTGCTCGGCACGGGGGTTGGCAATGTTGGCACGGTAGTCTACCTCGGTAGTGAGCCATTGTGGGTTGCCTTGTGGCTTCTTGCGACGGTCGGGGCGATAGGCCAATCGTCGTGCACGATCGAACCATTCAATAGCCTCGCGACGCCAGGTAGAGAGGTGCGATGGGGGGACGAAGTAGTCTTGCTCAAGGGCTATCTCTACACGGCGTGCTCGATATGCAGTATTGCCCAGCTTCGAGAGTTCTTGACGTTGGCGCTCGGCTTGAGGGGAACGACTGAGGTTTTTCTCGGCATCGCAACGGTGTGTGATGTGTGTCTTTCCATCGCTGATGGTGAGTGCAAATCCCGAGGGTTGCTCGGCGAGGGTTATATCTACCTCTATATATCGTTGCGCTGTGGGGCGTTGCAGCGTTGTGTCGAAGTCATGATCGCTGTTGCGATAGATTGCTGTGCCACGCTCTATGTGTTGCGGTGTGGCTGTGTATAGTGTGCGACCCTCGGCGCGATTGATGCGGAAGCCATGAAAGTTCCCCTCTTTATCGATATAACAGAGTCCGTCGCCATTGTGCAGTTCTACGTTGCCACTGTAGCGATAAGTGCGGTTGTTTGTACTACCCTGTATGGTACCTATATATTCGCCCATCGACTTGGGTGAGTGGGGCTGTATGATAGGCTCGGCTGTGCGACCGTCGAGGAAGTAGTGTGTAAATCCACGGTTGAAACTCTTGTGTGGATTGGGGGTGAATGTAGTAGTAGATACGCCATCGGATGTGCGACACAACTCGTCGCTGCGACGTGCAATAATGCGGTCGAGTTCTTGGCGATAATAGGCGGTGATATTCTTGACGTATGAAATGTCTTTGAGTCGACCCTCGATCTTGAATGACGATGCGCCGGCATCTATCAGTTCTTCGAGACGATTGCTTTGGTTGAGGTCTTTGAGCGATAGCAGGTGCTTGTCGCGGGCTATGCACTTGCCATTGCCGTCTATGAGTGTGTAGGGCAGTCGACAACATTGGGCGCATTCGCCTCGATTGGCGCTACGGCCGTTGATGGCGGCACTGAGGTAGCACTGTCCGCTGTAGCTCACGCAGAGTGCTCCGTGAACAAACACTTCAAGAGGAACTTGCGTGCTGCGAGCTATGTCGCGTATGGTTTCGAGTGACAACTCGCGCGCCAATACAACTTGCGAGAAGCCGGCATCGGCCAGGAACTGAACTTTCTCGGGTGTGCGGTTGTCGCATTGGGTACTTGCGTGCAGGGCGATAGGAGGCAAGTCGAGTTCGAGCAGTGCCATATCTTGCACAATGAGAGCATCGACACCGGCATCATAAAGCTCGTAGATGATGCGACGTGCATCCTCAAGTTCTTCTCGATAGAGAATAGTATTGAGGGCAACATATACACGAGCGTTGTATGTGTGGGCAAATGTACAAAGTCGCTCAATATCGGCTGTAGTACATCCGGCAGCGGCACGTGCGCCGTATCGAGGAGCACCTATATATACTGCATCGGCGCCATGCAAGATGGCTTCGATGCCCGTTTCTACATTCTTGGCAGGAGCCAATAGTTCTATTGCGCGACGTTGTTTCATTTTATTTTATTGATGTCGTAGGGTGTGAGTTGGTATACAAAGTAGTTGAGCCAATTGCTGAAAAGCAAGTTGCCGTGTGAGCGCCAACGTACTATCACCTCGTTGTCGGGATTGTCGTTTCGGTAGTAGTTCTGCGGTATCTCTATGGGTAGTCCCTGGTTGAGGTCGCGTCGGTACTCGTTGTCGAGCGTGTTGGGGGCATACTCCGAGTGCCCCATGATGTAGAAGTCGCGTCCGCCACGAGCCATAGCGATGTATACACCGGCCTCGTCCGAGCATGAGAGAATAGACAATGCGGGTATCTTCTCTATGTCTTCACGGCGCACCTCGCAGTGGCGACTGTGGGGCACGTAGAACACATCGTCAAACCCGCGGAAGAGTGGGTTGCGACTCTTGTCGGCAATATAGTGCTCGAAGACGCCAAATCGCTTCTTGTCGAGCATGTGCTTGGGTATGCCATATTGGTGATATAGCGCTGCAACTGCAGCCCAGCAAATATATAGCGTAGAGGTGACATGTGTGCGAGCCCAATCAAATATTTCTACCAATTCGGGCCAATAGTCGACCTCTTCAAAGTCGAGGTGCTCGACGGGAGCTCCGGTAATAATCATGCCGTCGTAGTTGTGTGTGCGTATCTCGTGAAACTCGCGGTAGAAGGCCTCGATGTGCTCTTGTGGAGTATTGCGAGAGGTGTGTCCCGAGGGGATTATCAGGTCGAGCTCGATTTGCAACGGCGAGTTTGATAGCAGGCGTAGCAGGTCGGTCTCGGTAAGAATCTTGAGCGGCATGAGATTGAGCACAAGAATGCGCAATGGACGAATGTCTTGCGTGTTGGCTCGATGTTCGTCCATGACAAAAATGTTTTCGTTGCGAAGTGACTCGACGGCGGGTAGCGATGCCGGAACTTTTACAGGCATAGTACGATGTTATTTCCGTTTGGCTGTCTTGGTTGCAGGGCGGGTTGTCTTTTTACTTGCGGGCTTGGTGGGGGCTGCACTTTTCTTGGTCGGTGTTGTGGTGCGGCTGTTGCGTGCTGAGCCACGTTGTCCGGCACGGCGAGTGGGTTGCTCCTCGGTTGTCTCTACATTGCGAGGGGGACCCCAACGGTGTGTCTTGGGTCGGGCTTCACGGGGCACAAAGGCCAGGTGCTCGCCATCAATGCGCACGTTGTCATTGTCGGTAACACGGTCGCCGGGTGTGGCAAGGCGGTTGTTGATGGTGACACGCTCGTCCTCGATGAGCTTGTCGGCTTCGCGTCGTGAACAGAAACCGTAGTCGCTGATAAACTTGTTGATGCGTACGCCTTCGGTATTTTTCTTTTCCATGTGTCTCTATTTTATCCCAACTCAATTTGTTGGGCGGTGATGGTGTCTTGTAGAAAGAGTGTGGCAGTCTCGGTAAACTTCTGACTTGACTCGGTAGTGAGGTAGGTGCAACGACCATTTTGTGCGCATCGTTGTTCGATCTCGGGGTGTCGGTATAGATAGTCTTTGAGGCTGTTGGCCACGAGTTCTCCTTGCGAAAGAATGTTGATGTGCTCGGGCAGATGCTTGCGAATGAGGTTGTAGAGCATAGGGTAATGGGTGCAACCCAATATGACAGTGTCGATAAGGTTGCTCTGTGCCATGAGTTCGTTGATATATTTTTTGACAAAGAACTCAGTGCCCTCGCTGTTTGTCTCTTTGTTCTCAATGAGCGGTACCCATAGCGGGCAGGCTTGTCCATGCACGGTGTATTGGGGATATAGCTTGGCGACCTCGGCAGTATAGGACTCGGAGTTGATAGTGCCGGGTGTACCCAGCAGACCGATGTGTCCGTTGTGTGTGATAGTGTCGAGTATCTCTATAGTGGGTCTGATTACGCCCAAAACTCGTCGAGTGGGGTCGATGTGCGGTAGGTCGTTTTGCTGTATTGTGCGTAGAGCCTTGGCCGATGCGGTGTTGCAAGCCAGTATTATCAACCTACATCCTTGGTTGAAGAGATATTGAACGGCTTCGAGAGTAAAGCGGTATACAATCTCGAAAGAACGTGTGCCGTAGGGAGCGCGTGCATTGTCGCCCAGGTATATATAGTCATATTGGGGCAGTGCGCGACGTATCTCCGATAGGATGGTGAGACCTCCATATCCCGAGTCAAAAATGCCAATGGGTGCTTGAGTGTTGTTATCTTGCAACATGGGTTGTTATGTGGTAAAAAAGCTGTATCGGGAGTTATGTAGCCCGACACAGCTTTTGGTTTTTCTATACGTTGTCGGGATTACCCCGTTTGTATCGTATCTTTTATTGGATGCCCAATTTGGTTTTTACAAGGGGAGTAACATCTTCGTTACCGGCACCTTTGTAGTATGCTGCGTTGGCGTCGAAGATATAAGTGAAGCCATTCTCGCTACCTACGGCATTGATAGCGTCCATCAACTTTTGTTGGATGGGTACCATGAGTTCCTCTTGTTTCTTAGCGAGGTCTTGTTCTACGATTTGACGAAAACTTTGGATGCGTTGATCCATTGTTTGGAGTTCCTCATATCGACGTACTTTGATAGCTTCGGGTATTGTATCGCCCATAGATTGAAGTTCGAGGTATTTCTTTTGGAAGTCTTCTTGGAGTTTTACATACTCGTCTTCATAGCGTTTTGTGAGGTCTTGGAATTGTTTTTCGGCCTCGGCACGCTCGGGCATTACTGCCAATACTTCGGCTGTGTTTACAGTACCAAATCGGAAAGATTGTGCTACCATTGTGAGGGGCAAGCAACACAAAATGGCGATAATTAATTTCTTAAACATGATATTCTTTTTTAAAATTTATATTCTTAGTAGTTCTATTTGAGTGTGCAAATGTACATATATTATTTTGAATATCCCAATTTTGCCAGTACATCGTTGCTGATGTCGGCCTTGGGCGATGCAAAAATAATCTCGGTAGATGATGCACGGTCTATGACCATCATGTAGCCACGCTCTTCCGAGAGTTTCTTGACTGCATTGTAGATGTCGTCTTGAATGGGTTTCATGAGGCTTTCGCGTTTCTTGTACAACTCGCCCTCGGGGCCGAAGTATTTGCGACGCAACTCCATCACCTCTTGTTCTTTGTTTTTTACCTCTTCGGCACGTTGTTGCTTCATCTCGTCGGTGAGGAACACCATGTCGGCTTGGTAGTTCTTAAAGAGGGTTTCGGCCTCTTTGGTGAGGTCGTCACACTCTTTTTGCCAGCGTTTGGCTACTTGGTTGAGCTGCTCGTTGGCCATCTCGTAGGCGGGAATATTCTTGAGGATATACTCCATATCTATCAGGGCATACTTTTGTGCCGAGGCACTTGCGATGCCAAGAATCATTGCGCTGAGGATAATGATAAACTTTCTCATATCTGTGTTTTTTGTTAAAGGTTAAACAACTTGTTTGTGCTTATGACTAAATAGATGTGCAAAAGTTAAAAAACAATCGTTGCAAAATTGTGTTTTTGCACTTCTATTAACATAAGTCCTCGGTAATGTTAAAATTCCTGACCCAATACGAAGTGGAAGTGGCTACCACCTCGTGTGCCAAATGCCTTGTCGAAACCGTAAGCCCAGTCGATACCGAGCATACCAATCATGGGCAGGAATACACGCACACCCACACCTGCCGAGCGCTTCATTGAGAAGGGGTTGAACTCCTTGATTTCTTGCCAAGCATTACCTGCCTCGACAAAGGCGAGGCCGTAGATAGTGGTTGAGGGTTGCAAGAGGAAGGGGAAGTGCAACTCAAGAGCGAAGCGAGTGTAGGCATAGCCTTCGTAGCCCCAAGGTGTGAAAGCACCGTTGTCATAACCGCGCAAACCGATTGTCTCGGTGGCGTATGTATAAGAGCCTGTCATACCGTCACCACCCACATAGAATGTCTCGAAGGGCGATTTCTTGTAGGGGTTGTAACTACCCAGCAAACCAAAGTCGGCACGTGTCATCAACACGAGGGTGTATTGGTTGTCGGGGTTGGTGAGCGGAGTGTATGTACGACTCTTGAACTTGATCTTGTAGTACTCGATCCAGCGATACATCTCTTGCTTGGCCTTTTGTGTGGGTTGTTGCGAGAGTGTCTTGTAGTCTTTGCCATCCCAAGCCGAGTAGGGCGGAGTGAGCTGTACCGAGAGTGAGAATTGTGAACCTCGACGGGTGAAGATGGGGTTGTCGAGCGAGGTACGTGCCAGTGTTGCACCGAGTGTAATACTGTGCGATGTACCGGTGTTCATGTAGTAGAGGTAATCCCAATTCTTGAGGATATAGGCCTGATAACCGAGGTCTACCATGAATGTAAAGTAGTCGTCGGGCCAAGAAAGACGTTTACCAAACGAGAAGTTGACACCGGCCATTTGCAATGACTTTGAGGGGTCATAGGCGTTCATCAACTGCGATTGATAGTATGATTGGTCGTAGTAGCCATAGCCATTGTTGTAGCCATAGCCATATCCTCCGTATATGTAGGGATTGTAGTAGTTGTTGTTGTAGTATGAACTCTCGATACCGGTCTGCATACTATAGTAGGCCGATACAGAGAATTGGTTGGGGCGTTTGCCACCAAACCAGGGATCGACAAACGAAATGCTGTATGCTTGGTAGTATCGAGCATTGGTCTGTGCGCTGATGGTGAATGTCTGTCCGTCGCCTTGGGGTATGATACCCTTGTAGCTGCTGGGGTTGAAAAGGTTGCGCATAGAGAAGTTGGTAAACTTCAAGCTGAGCTTACCTATCACACCGGTTTGTCCCCAACCCACCGAGAGCTCTATCTGGTCGTTAGACTTTGATGTGAGGT
Source organism: Bacteroidaceae bacterium (assembly GCA_017555825.1). Classification (GTDB taxonomy): domain Bacteria; phylum Bacteroidota; class Bacteroidia; order Bacteroidales; family Barnesiellaceae_A; genus Barnesiella_A. The sequence continues at coordinate 20,095 of JAFZFQ010000014.1, forward strand.
TCATTTCGATATCTACAGTACCATTTTCGGCATTGGGTTTGGGTTGAATATCCATCGACTCGGGGTCGAAGTGTCCGGTTTGAGCAATCTCGCGAGCCGAGCGCACAAGGTCGGTCTTGTTGAACAATTCGCCGGGTTTGGTGCGCAATTCGCGACGTATCACATGCTCGTAGAGGCGGTCGTTACCATTGATGATAACCTTGTTGATGCGGGCTTGAGGGCCTTCCATGATAGACATCTCAAGGTCGATAGAGTCGTTGGCAATATTTTGCTCAATGGGGAGCAGGCGGAAGAAGAGATAACCCTTGTCGAGGTAGAGGTTCGACACTGCGTCGTCGTCTTCGTTGATGCGCTTGTTGAGCAATTTTTGGTTGTATACGTCGCCAGGATTCATGCCCAGGAATGCCGAGAGAGTCTCGCTGGTATATACGGTGTTGCCCACCCAGCGTATGTCGCGGATGTGGTATTGATTACCCTCGTCTATCGAGATATAGAGGTCTACCTTGTTTTTGTCGTAGGGAACGATGCTATCGCACACCACCATCGCGTCGCGATAACCCTTCTCGTTGTACTTCTCGGTGAGTACGTCCAAGTCGCTCTCGAAGTCGCTCTCGACAAATTTCTTTTGCTTGAAAATGGTGAAGAAATAGTCGCGCTCACTTGTCTTCTTCATGGCCCACTTTAGGTCAAAGTCGGAGAGTACCTTGTTGCCGTTGAAGTATATTTTGTGAACTTTTATTTTCTCGTTCTTATTGACATTGATGTCGAGAATGACCTCGTTTTTATGGGCAAGGTCTTCGTGTTGTATGAGTTCTACCTCGGCATTGTTGAAGCCTTTCTCGTCGAAGTATTTCTTGATAATCAGTTCGGCACGGTCTACGATATTGGGGGTTATTTGTTGTCCCTTGGCAAGTCCGAGTCGAGTTTCGAGGTCTTCCTTTTCGGTTTTTTTGATACCGTTGTAGTTTATTTGCGAAATGCGGGGTTGAGGTGTCAATCGCAACTCGATCCAAGCCTTGTCGCCACATGTTTTGGTGAGGGCTATCTCTACATCCGAGAAGAGGCCTTGTCTCCAGAAACGTTTGGCAGCATTGGTAAATGCGTCGCCGGGAATTTCTACGCGTTGACCCACCGAAAGGCCTGAGTAACCTATGATGATGTAGTCTTCGTAGTGCTCGGCGCCTGTGACGCTTATGCCGGCAATTTCGTATGTCTTGGGGTTTTCGCTATATATAACTGTAGGGTTGTATATGGTGTCATTGGCAACAACTTGCGATAGTGCTTGTTGTGTCATGCACAATACAGCCGACAGTAGCAGTAATAGTATTTTGGCAGGATGTGACATGTTGTCTTTATATCTTATTCTTTGTCGATGGTCTGAACTTGCTCGCTTGTTTTACCAAAACGGCGCTCACGATTTTGATAGTCAATAATGGCACGGCAGAGGCTCTCTTTGTTGAAGTCGGGCCAATACTCGTCGGTAAAGTATAGCTCGGCGTATGAGAGTTGCCACAACAGGAAGTTGCTGATGCGTACCTCGCCACCTGTGCGTATGAGGAGGTCGGGGTCGGAAAGGTGTGCTGTTGTGAGTTGTGCTGCAAAGGCCTCATCGTTGATGTCTTCGGGCTTTATAGAGCCGTTGGCAACTTTTTGTGCAAGTTGTTGTGTGGCATTTACAATCTCCCAGCGAGCTGAGTAGCTGAGTGCGAGGTTGAGTATGATGCGATTGCCACCGGCAGTGTCCTCAATACACTTTTGTAAGCGTTTTTGAACATCTTGGGGCATGCGCGATGTGTCGCCAATAACACTGAGTCGCACACCGTTTTCTATCATTCCGGGAGTCTCTCGCTCAATACCAAAGACGACCAATGCCATGAGTGCGTCGACCTCGGCTTGAGGACGATTCCAGTTTTCGGTAGAAAAGGCATATAATGTGAGACACTCTACACCCAAGTCGGCTGCATCGTTGGTTATTTCGTGTACTACGTCAAGACCTTTGCGGTGGCCTTGAGAGCGATCGAGGTTGCGCTCTTTCGCCCAGCGTCCGTTACCATCCATGATGATAGCAATGTGTCGCGGAACGCGTTGTAAGTCTATTTTTTCTACAAGAGACATCTCTCGGCAGTTTTAGTGTTATCAATATAAGTTGTTAAAGGTCGGGGCAAGAGTTGCAAGGCAGTGTCTTGAACCCGAAGTCGTATGTAATGCTCAAAGTCAATGTCGAGAACCAATCGGTGTTTTTCAGTGCCGAACTTGGTATCTGATAGGGGTCTTTGAGCTCTATACTATCTATGTTGTCGCCTATCACCTTGTGCATGGCAAACTCCAAGCCCAAGTTCCAGCGTTGTCCTACTTTGTACTTCACGCCTATACCGAAGGGTATATTTACGGCAAAAAAGTTGTTGCCCTCGGGAAATCCGGCACAGAAGGCAATACCTGCTGTGATGTAGGGCGAGAATCGGCTGGTGTTTTTGTATGATTGGCCTACTCCGTAGTTGAAAAAGTTAAATTCGGCACGGCATCCTGCATCGAAGAGTGTAGTGCTGAATTGGTATTCATCCCCTCCGGGAAGAATGTTGTTGTCGTCGGTTGCATTGCCCGAGAGCATTGCTGCCGATAGGTTGGCGCGTATAGCCCAGCGATAGTCTATGACATATCGGAATACCGCACCACCGGTAAACCCCGGGCGATATATAAGCGACGACTGGTTTACGTCGCCCCAATAGCTACTTATACCGGCCTCTATACCTATGTCGTATTTATAGTCTTGCGCATGAGCTTGTGGCAGTAATAGGGCTGTCATAGCTATGCACAGTATGGTCAAGATTCTTTTCATAGATTTCTTTTTTCCTTCCATTCAATTCTCTTCTTAATAAGAACGCTAAATGTGTGCTGAAAAGTATCTTGTTGGCTACAATTATGGAATGGGTTCAAATCGCAAGCGGTTGATTGTACCTCTCCACACTTGGTCATATATAGTGCCAATTGAGTAGCTGCCACCAAACATATATATATATGGTACTAAGTATTCGTTTGCCGAACTATATGTGGCAAGTTTTCTGTAGCCTTGGGGTATGGGGAGCATATCGACCGACTGCCATGAGGCGTAGGTGGTGTTGGCCGGTTCGTCACATACCACAACCGAGGCATATCCTCGTGCATTGATGTAACCGGGTATCATCAATGTGCGTTCTGACTTTTGCCAGGTTATGCCATAGTTGTTGGAGTACCACACATCGCGCATGGCTCCCGAGTCGTTGAGACCTCCCATGACAAACCATGTGGGCAACTCGGTTGTAACCCAATAGTCGTCGGTAAAGAAAGTTACAAACGTAAAGAATGTAGCACCCTCTCTCACGGGTATTTGGTTGTTGAGCAGTGCCCAAGAGTTGCCGTCATATCCCCACAGCGCGCCGGTGAGGTTGCCATTGGTTGTGCGACCGCCTACAATCATACCCTGGGGTGATGAGAGCCAGTTTGAATTGTAGCATACCATGTCGCTGAAACCCTCGATGGGAAATTTGGGCGATATGGGTTGGGGGGTAAATCCCTCGGGTCGAGGGTATTTGTCGTGATAATAGTTGTCTCCGTCGCGAGTAAGAGTGAGTATCTCTGAGCCTAAGCAGCCTATGAGTGCAGCATAATTGGTGCCGGTGCTTTCCCAATTGATGCCGTCGGTTGTGGTGTGTAGGTTGTTGTCGGTGTCGAGTATCGCTATCACGTCGTCTCCGGCACGCAACGATTGCCAATTGGGTGTGAACGACAGTGCAAGCTCAGTTATTTGCCATTCGTCGGCGGGGTGTGATGCTACGGCAAGCAAGTGCTGGTCGTTGCGGGTCATAAAGCAGTATACAAGACCTTGGTACTTCACGGTGTGTTGTGCTGTGAGTGTGCCTTCACCGGGAAGTTTGGCATATTGCACACCTCCCCAATAGAGTTGGTCGGGGTTGAGCTTGTGTACGTTTACCTTGAGTTGGTATACCTTGCGGTACTTACCACTTTGCGACACAACTTCTATCTGAGCCGGAGCAAACAGGTTGTTGGGAAGGCTTTTCTGTTTGAGATAGTTGTATGTGGTGTCGATTGTTGTGATGTTTACCTCAGATGCACTATCGGTGGTTATTGTAAACTTCAGACCCGATACAATGGTGTTTTGGGGCAAAGAGTCGGCATTGTAGATAAGACCGTTGTCCAAGTCTATGGTGAAAAATACTTTGTCGAGGTTTTCGATAATGGTAGAGTCGGCTTGAAGCGAGAATGCCGATATGCGCACACTCTCCGAAACCACATTCTTTCCTTCGTCGTCTTTTTTACATGCTGTAAGCGTACAGAGCATGAGAACGAGTAGTAGAAAATATCTTGAAATATTTGTCATTTTTTACGGTTGTTTGGATATAAAAATTATCAATCGACAAAGATAGGAACTTTTTCGTCAATGAGCACGCCCTAATGTTATAATTATATTTAATAAGAGCGAATTTTTGAATTTTCAGGAGTGAGCCTGCTTGTCGGTTGTGTCTGTAGCCGTTTTGACAAGAATGTGTAGTGATTTTTCTATAGCCGGCGATTGAGTAGAATGAGGGTGTTGTGGCCACAATTGTGGTTGTTGCATTGTGCCTGCGCGCCATTGATGTGTGGTGCTTCCACGCCACTGTTTAGCTCGATGGGGGTAATTTCGATGCGAGCCTCGTCCCACAGGTTGCTGTCGATAAATGACTGTAACAACTCGCGTCCGCCCTCGACTATGAGGCTGTGTATGTTGTGCTTGCAGAGTTGCTCGAAAAGGGTGTTTAATGAGCAGGTGTTTTCGTTGCCCGACTCCTTGATGATGAGGGTGGGGGTTGTGCCGTCGAGGATGGTGGCATAAGTCGGTATGCGACCATGGCGGTCGAAGGTGACGCGCAAGGGGTTTTTGCCACTCCAATAGCGTGCAGTGAGTGAGGGATTGTCGGTTAAAACGGTGTTTGTGCCCACTACAATAGCGTCGTTGGTGGTGCGCAGACGATGCGACCATGCGCGTGTAGTGGGGGTAGAGAAGAGGGTGGCTTTTTCGTGAACCTCGCGTTCGCGGTCGATATATCCGTCGCGACTTTGCGCCCACTTCAGTGTGACGTAGGGGCGGTGTAGGCGATGAAATGTCATAAACTTGCGATTGAGCCACATACATTCTTGCTCTAAGACTCCGGTTACGACTTCTATGCCGTGTTCTCGTAGGCGTCTTACACCGCGGCCACTTACTTCGGGAAAGGGGTCGAGGCAGCCCACTACAACACGGCCTATATTTGATGCTATGATGAGGTCGCAGCATGGTGGAGTCTTGCCGTAGTGCGAACAAGGTTCGAGCGACACATATATGGTAGAACGCGATAACAAGGACTTATCGCGCACAGAGGCAATGGCGTTCACCTCGGCATGAGGCTCGCCACAGCGACGGTGGTAGCCCTCGCCTATAATACGACCGTCGCACACAACTACTGCGCCCACCATGGGGTTGGGCGAGGTGTGACCTTCGGCCATGCCTGCAAGTTGCAGACAGCGTTGCATGTATAGCTCGTCGATATTCTTCATGGTGCAAAAATAGATATTTTCTAATAAATTTTGTAGTTTTGCACATCGAATTTGGTTGTATAACACATACCGCATATAAGCTATTATACTCGTAATGGCAATAGAAAATGTACAGCAGGCAATACGATTGATGCGTACCTCGTTGGCCGAGACCTATCCGGCCGGTGAGGTAGAGGGTTTTATTCGTCTTGTTTTTGAGGAGTTGTGTGGATATACAACCACTCAATTGTTGCTCAATCGCGATGCAAAACTCTCGCCCGATGTGGTTGCAAGAATAGAGGATATTATAGAGCGATTGCTCAAGAATGAGCCTATACAATACATCCTGGGCAGTGCCTATTTTGGAACCTTGCGCATGGCTGTGGGGCCGGGTGTGTTGATACCTCGTCCCGAAACAGCCGAGATAGTAGAGCGCATAATATCGATGCATGGCGACGTGTGCGGTCGCGTGGTCGACTTGTGCACGGGTAGTGGCTGTATAGCCATCTCCTTGGCGCTGGCATGGCGCAATGCGCAGGTCGAGGGGTGGGATATATCGCCCGAAGCCTTGTCGTATGCCCATCGCAATGGTGTTGCGCATGGCGTTGAGGTAGCCTGGCGCGAGTGCGATGTGTTGCATCATCCTGTTATTGACGAGCCTTGCTATGAGGTGATGGTGAGCAATCCACCCTACATCATGGAGCGAGAGCGTGCCGATATGGACAATAATGTATTGCAATATGAACCCCACACGGCTTTGTTTGTTGCAGATGATGAGCCTTTGCTCTTCTATAGCGCAATTGCCGATATAGCCTTGCGCCAATTATTGCCAGGGGGAGTGCTTTACTTTGAGATAAATCGTTGTATGGGTGCTGCTTGCTGTGAGATGTTGCGCGACAAGGGGTTTGAGCAAGTCGAGGTGTTTAAGGACTTTATGGAGGCCGACCGCATGGTGCGGTGTGTAAAGGCTCGATAAGACGTTGTAAGAAACTATAAAGAAAACCAATATGGCAGATGTGATGACGCGAGAAGAGGTGTTTCGCAAACTTGCGGCCCGATGTACAACAAAAGAGTGCTGTGTGTCGGAGGTGAGGGAGAAGATGCGCAACTGGAATGTGTCGCGAGTGGATGAAGATAGCATTGTGCAAGAGCTTATATCCGAGCGTTATGTGGACGAAGGTAGATATGCACGAGCCTTTGCCAATGACCAATTTCGATTCTCGGGATGGGGACGCATCAAGATTGGCTATACATTGCGTCAAAAGGCGATAGACTCTCTTGTTGTGTCGCAGGCTGTACAGGCGATAGACCCCGAGGAGTATTATGCTGCCTTGATGAATATTCTCAAAACAAAAATGCGAGCTTTCAAATCTCTGCCACAGCAGACTCAGGGCGAGAAACTGATGCGCTTTGCACTGTCGCGAGGCTTTGAGTATAATCTTATACGTGAGGCTCTTAAAGAATTATCGTTGGAATGCGAAGTTGGCTCAGAGATATAGCCGATTTTTTCTTTCCTCGCACCTGTAGGGTGTGTGGCAAGGTGTTGTTGCACAACGAGGAGTATCTCTGCATGCAGTGTATGCTCGATATGCCTCGCACCGGGTTTGCTATGGAGCAAGATAATGCTATGGCGCAACTTTTTTATGGCAAGCTGCCGGTAGAGCGTGCTACGGCATATTTCTATTTTACAAAGGGTAGCGACTACCGTCGATTGATACACCGCATTAAGTATAATGGCGAAAAAGAGTGTGGATACTACCTGGGCAAGATGATGGCCCGAGAGTTGTTTTCTGCGGGTTTCTTTAAGGGTGTTGATTATATAGTTCCTGTTCCGTTGCATAGAAGCAAAGAGCGCAAGCGTGGGTATAACCAGAGTGAATGGATAGCTCAAGGAATAGCCGACGAGGCCGGTATAGAGTTGTGTGCCGATGCGTTGGTGTGTCGCACACATCGCGACTCGCAAACACAGAAGGGTATATATGATCGCTATCTGGCTACTCGCGAGGCTTTTGAGTTGCTGCCAAATACACCCCTTGTGGGAGCGCATGTGTTGCTTGTAGACGATGTGGTGACTACGGGAGCAACCCTTCTGGCATGTGGCGAGGCGTTTGTGAAAGGAGGCGCGCGACAAGTGAGCATGGCTACTCTTGCGGCAGCTAAATAAAAAGCATACACCATCATTGCGATAAAGAGGTAAAGATTGTGATATATTTTTGCCCTATTCGTTGTGCCTTTGATTCTTTTTTCCTTACCTTTGCGATGATATATAACCAGCCCGTCACAAGCGGGTGAAAGAGTGTCTAATCAATAAAAAACAAAGAATATGAAAACCGTGGAAAAATTGTTGGCAGAGAGATTGTTGAATATCTGTGCCATTAAGTTGCAACCTGCCAATCCGTTTACTTGGGCATCGGGTTGGAATTCTCCTATTTACACCGACAACCGTCGCACTCTCTCATATCCCGAGGTGCGTAGCTTTATCAAAGTAGAGTTGTGTCGTCTTATTCTTGAGAACTTTCCCGAGGTAGATGCCATTGCCGGTGTTGCTACAGGAGCTATTGCTCAAGGTGCATTGGTAGCCGATACATTGTGCTTGCCTTATGTATACGTGCGTTCGGCACCCAAAGATCACGGTCTTGAAAATCTTATCGAGGGTGATCTCAAGCCTGGTCAAAAAGTTGTAGTTATCGAAGACCTCGTGTCGACAGGTGGTAGTTCTATCAAGGCTGTAGAGAGCATCCGCAAGGCTGGTTGCGAAGTTATCGGTATGGCTGCTATCTTTACATACGGCTTCCCCGAGGCTACTCGTCGCTTTGAAGAGGCTAACGTTAAATTGCTCACATTGAGCAACTACAACGCTATGCTTGAGGCTGCAGTAGAGACTAATTACATCGCACCCGAATATCTCGAAACATTGCAAGAGTGGCGTAAAGATCCTGCCAACTGGCTTGTGAAAAAATAATTGGATAACGGAGTATGACCTCTTTTGAAAGTAAAATAACCCATATACCGGCACCTATCGACAAGGTGTATGCCAAGCTCTCCGATTTGAGTAACTTGGAGGCATTGCGAGGTATGATACCGGCCGATAAGATGGCTCAAATAAAGGATATGCGATTTGATGTTGATAGCTGTACTGTCAATGTCGATCCTGTAGGCGAATTGACCTTCAAGATTATTGACCGTGAACCGCCCAAAACTATCAAGTTTACAGCCGATAAGTCGCCCCTGCCACTCTTCTTGTGGATACAGTTGTTGCCGGTAGATGAGAATACTACCAAGACTCGCATTACGGTAAAGGCCGAGATAAGCATGTTTCTCAAGCCTATGGTATCGAAACCGTTGCAAACAGCGGTCGATCGCATGGCCGAGGTGCTGTCGGTAATACCCTATAACTTGTAAACGCGAGTTTATAAAAATAAAGAGCGACCATGTGTGCCGTTGTATAAATGGTATGCAGGTCGCTTTTTGTATAGAAATAAAGCAGTATGATAAATGCAATGAAACATATATGCGTGGCAGTGCTGGTGCTGCTTGCGCTCGTGGGTTGTGAGTATGGCGAGTACGACCGCATTCCGCCTGCGCCTGTTCGCATCGAGTTTGGCAGTGCGGCCATGTGGAGTATGTATGGTGTAGCCGCCTACCCCGATCACAAAGAGTTTATCAAGCCGGAGAACAAGCCACGAGGCTTCACCTATATTGCCAATTCGTATACCGGATATGGCGGTGTGATGTTGTTGTGTGACCCGGTGGGCATTGTGCATGCCTATGACTTGTCGTGTCCTGTAGAGCGAAGCTCAAAGGTGCGAATCAAGTATGACGATGAGTCCTTGGTGCTGCGTTGCGACGAGTGTGGCTCAACTTATGATACCTCTACCGGCTCGCCTCTGTCGGGCGTAGCAGCCGAAGAACGATATTTTTTACAGCCCTATGCTGTCTATTTCAGCCCCATGGGAGGTGTGCTGGTGACGCGATAGTGAGAGCAAGAGTAAAACATATTTGCTTTTTGGTTGCTTTTTAGGATTTTAATGTCTAACTTTGTTACAGTAAAAACAAACCTATACAAGTGGTTGCTGATAGATATAGAATAATGCCATGAATAGTGCCGTATGAGTGTTGTGAGCAACCACGTTAACCTTAATCTAATAAAACTGCTATGATGTCCAAAGCCGATGAAATGAAGCAAGAAGAAGTAAAGAATGACTTGCGTTATTTAAAGCTATTGTCAAAGAAGTTCCCTACAATAGCCGAGGCGTGTACCGAGATTATTAACTTGGAGGCTATTCTCGAGTTACCCAAGGGTACCGAACACTTCCTTACCGATATTCACGGTGAGTATGAGGCGTTTCAACATGTGCTGAAGAATGCTTCGGGTTCGGTGGCTCGTAAGGTGAACGAAATCTTTGGCCAAACAATGCTCGAGAACGAAAAGAAAGAGTTGTGTACGCTCATCTATTATCCCGAGGAGAAGTTGGAACTTGTCAAAGTGTCCGAGCCCAATATCGAAGATTGGTATCGTATCACCCTGCATAAGCTCATACTTGTGGCTCGTACAGTGTCGTCGAAGTATACACGCTCGAAAGTGTCGAAGGCCTTGCCTCCTGAGTTTGCCTATATCTTGCAAGAGCTGTTGCACGAGTCGCTTTCTGAGCCCAAACAAGATTATGTAAATGTTATTATATCTACCATTATAGAGATAGGTCGAGCCGATAACTTTATAGCCGCCTTGTGCGAGTTGATACAACGTCTTACTATCGACTCTATGCATATTGTGGGCGATATTTTCGACCGCGGTCCCGGTGCACATATCATATTGGATACGCTTCTGAAGTATCATGACATAGATGTGCAATGGGGTAATCACGATATATTGTGGATGGGTGCTGCCTGTGGTAATGAGGCTTGTATTGCCAACGTATTGCGCTTGGCATTGCGCTATGGCAACCTTCCTACTATCGAGGATGGATATGGCATCAATCTCTTGCCTTTGGCTACATTTGCCATGGATGTGTATGGCGATGATGAGTGTCCGAAGTTCCGACCTACACCTACCGCTATATCGCATGGTGAGAAGACCGACCGTCTTATAACCAAGATGCAAAAGGCTATCGCCGTTATGCAGTTTAAGATCGAGGGACAGATTATCAAGCGCAACCCCGAGTATGATATGCAAGAACGCCTCAAACTTGAACTTATCAACTACGATGATATGACAATCAAGTATGGCGATAGAGTCTTTGAACTCGACGACAAGTTCTTGCCTACGGTCGACCCTAAAGACCCCTATAAACTTACTGAGGAAGAGGCGGCTGTAATGGAGAAGTTGAGATACTCGTTTATGAATAGCGACAAGATGCGCAAGCACATGCGTTGGCTCTATGCCAAGGGTAGCTTGTATCTTGTGCGTAACTCCAATCTTATGTTCCATGCCTCGGTGCCTATGAATGAAGATGGTAGTTTCAAGGAGGTGTTGGTACATGGCGAGCTCTATTCGGGTAAGGCTCTCTTCGACCGTGTAGATGCTATTGTTCGTGCTGCATACTTTGGTGACCCCTCTCAAGAAGATCATCAACGTGATGTAGACTATATGTGGTACTTGTGGTGTGGTGCCAATTCGCCCTTCTTCGATAAAGATAAGATGACCAACTTCGAGAAATACTTTATCCCCGATAAGAGTATGATGAAGGAGAAAAAAGGTTACTACTATACCCTGCGCAATGAGTATGATATATGTGTGAAGGTGCTCAAAGAGTTTGGTCTTGAAGGTCCGAAGTCACACATTATCAATGGTCACGTGCCTGTAAAAGTGGCCAAGGGTGAGCAACCCGTGAAGGCCGATGGTAAATTGCTGGTGATAGACGGCGGCTTTTCAAAGGCCTATCAGTCGGAGACCGGTATCGCAGGCTATACTCTCATATACCACTCTCGAGGCTTGCAGTTGGTACAACACGAACCTTTCCAATCGACTCGTAAGGCTATAGAAGAGGGTGTTGATATTATTTCAAACCGATTTGTGCTTGAGTTTAATGACAATCGTATGCATGTACGCGATACCGATATAGGTCGTGAGTTGACCAGCCAAATTGATGACTTGAAAAAACTTTTGTGCGCCTATCGCATGGGCTTGATCGAGGAGAAACATTGATACCTCTTCGATAGCCTATCATTATAGAATAAAGAAAATAGATGAACCGTTTTGCCGATGTGATATTGCCTCTCCCGTTGTACCGATATTTTACTTATCGCGTACCCGAGGAGATGCAAGGTCACTTGCGGCAAGGTCATCGTGTAGTGGTGTCGTTTGGTCGTTCCAAGTTCTACACTGCCATTGTAGTAGCATTGCACGACAGCGAGCCTCAGGGTTATGAGGTGAAAGAGATAGCTACTCTGCTCGACGACGAGCCTATCGTGCTACGACCTCAGCTCAAGTTTTGGGAGTGGATTGCCGAGTATTACCTATGCTCGGTAGGCGATGTCTATAAAGCCGCCTTGCCATCAGGCCTGAAACTTGAGAGCGAAACTTCGCTCACGGTCAATACCGACTTTGAGGAGGAGCCCGATGATAGACTCTCGGAGCGCGAGGCTGTGCTGATGCAGGCTCTTTCGGCTCAAGGACGACTCACTGTTCACGAACTTGAAAAGGCTACCGGCTTGCGCAATACGCTGCCGGTGTTGCGCCGGTTGGTTGAGCGAGAGGCTATTTTTGTCTCGGAGCGCTTGCGTGCCAACTATAAACCCAAGACCGAGGTGTGTGTGCGTCTTACCTTTGAGCAAGGTAATAGCGATGCTCTGCGCAATGCCTTCGACTTGGTGCGTCGCGCCAAGCAACAAGAGACTCTGTTGCTCTCTTTCCTCGATTTATCGCATTTTATGCAGGCCGGATGTTACACTGAGGTGTCGCGTGCGGCTTTGTTGGCTCGTGCCGATGTGTCGCCGGCGGTATTGGCAGGACTCGTAAATAAAGGTGTATTGGAGACATACAAGCGTGAGGTGAGCCGATTTGCTCCTGTTAAGCAGGCCTGTGTTTCCATGCCCGTATTGAGTAGTGAGCAGACCCGTGCCTACAATGAGATCTTTGCTACCTTGCGCGACAAGTCGGTTACGCTCTTGCATGGTGTAACTTCGAGTGGTAAGACCGAGATATATATACATATAATAGATGCTATACTGAAACAAGGTAGACAAGTGCTCTATCTTGTGCCCGAAATAGCACTTACTACCCAACTCACCGACCGCTTGCAACGAGTCTTTGGCGATAAGTTGCTTATATATCACTCGCGTTTCTCGGACAATGAGCGAGTAGAACTGTGGCAGAAGTTGTTGCGTAGCAGGGAGCCTCGCGTGGTGCTTGGTGTGCGCTCGTCGGTTTTCTTGCCATTTCACGATTTGGGCTTTGTTATTGTCGACGAGGAGCACGAAACAAGTTACAAACAATATGACCCGGCGCCTCGTTATCACGCCCGTAATGCTGCGATTGTATTGGCGCAGATGTATGGCGCCAAGGTGTTGTTGGGATCGGCAACACCTGCAGTAGAGAGTTACTATAATGCCTTGTTGGGCAAGTATGGATTGGTAGAGTTGTTTACTCGTTATGCCAACAATCCGCTACCCGATGTGCGCGTTGTAGATATGCGCGAGCAACGTCGCAAGCGTCTTGTGAAGGGAAACTTTTCGGATCCTTTGCTCAACGAAATGCGTGGTGCATTGAAGCGCGAGGAGCAGGTTATACTCTTCCAGAACCGTCGTGGCTTTGCGCCCATGGTAGAGTGTCGTGAGTGTGCATGGATACCCAAGTGTACTCAGTGCGATGTGAGTCTTACCTACCACAAGCGCGACAATCGCTTGGTGTGCCACTACTGTGGCTATTCGTGCGAGGTGCCTCGCATGTGTCCTGCTTGTCTGCAACCTACTATCGAGGTGCGTGGATTTGGTACGGAGCGTATTGAGGAGAATGTGGAAACCTTGTTTGCCGATGTGCCCTTGGCTCGGATGGATATGGATACTACACGCTCGCGCAATGCCTATCAGGAGATTATTGATGATTTTGCCGCAGGCAAGAGCAAGATACTTATAGGAACGCAGATGGTGACCAAGGGTCTCGACTTCGACCGTGTGAGTATAGTGGGTATACTCAGTGCCGATAGTATGCTGTCGTTTCCCGATTTTAGGGCTCACGAACGAGCCTATCAGATGATGTCGCAGGTGGCCGGTCGCTCGGGTCGTGGCAAGAGCCGTGGTGTTGTGTTGTTGCAAACCTCGCAGCCCGAGTTGCCTCTTATCTCGCAAGTTATCAACCACGACTATGTGGCCATGTATCACGACCAGCTTTCGCAACGAGAGCAGTATGGCTATCCGCCCTTTACTCGTCTTATATACATCTATCTCAAGCATCGTGATGAGGCGATACTCGACACGCTATCGCATCGTTATGCTACGATGTTGCGCAAGGTGTTTGGTGAGCGTGTGCTTGGCCCCGACAATCCACCTGTGGCGCGTATACAGTCGCTATACATACGCAAGATAATGCTTAAAGTGGAGATTTCGGCCTCTATGGCTCAGGTGAAAGAGCTTTTGCGTCAAATCTACGAGCGTAGCCTCACCGACGACAACTTCAAGTCGCTTACGCTCTACTATGATGTAGATCCGATGTAGAGACTCTATAGCCCCCGATAAACAAAGCGAGCGCCTTTCATTACGAAAAACGCTCGCTTGCTGTATGAGATTGTTTTTAGAACTCGGCAGTCTTGGGTGTGCGGGGGAAGGGAATGACGTCGCGAATGTTGGTCATACCTGTAACGAAGAGCAACAAACGCTCAAATCCGAGACCGAAACCGGCGTGGGGAACTGTACCGAAGCGACGAGTGTCGAGGTACCACCACATGTCTTTGTCGGGGATGTTCATCTCGGCGATGCGAGTTTGCAGTTTTTCGAGGTTGTCCTCACGCTCTGAACCGCCGATAATCTCGCCAATGCGGGGGAACAATACGTCCATCGCGCGCACGGTCTTGTTGTCGTCGTTGAGCTTCATGTAGAAGGCCTTGATATCCTTGGGATAGTCGGTGAGGATAACGGGCTTCTTGAAGTGTTTCTCTACCAAGTAGCGCTCGTGCTCCGATTGGAGGTCGGCACCCCAGAAAATGGGGAACTCAAACTTCTCACCCGACGCTTCGAGGATTTTGATACCCTCGGTATAAGGAAGACGTACAAACTCGTTGTCAACAACGAAGCGGAGACGTTCGATGAGCTCTTTATCGTACATTTCGCTGAGGAAGTTGAGATCGTCCATGCAGTTTTCAAGAGCATAGTTGATACAGTATTTGAGGAAGTCCTCGGCGAGATCCATGTTGTCGGTAATGTCGTTGAATGCAACCTCGGGCTCGATCATCCAGAACTCGGCCAAGTGGCGAGGAGTGTTTGAATTTTCGGCGCGGAATGTGGGGCCGAATGTGTATATTGCACCGAGAGCTGTAGCGCCCAACTCACCTTCGAGCTGACCCGATACAGTGAGGCTTGTTTGCTTGCCAAAGAAGTCTTGTGTGTAGTCAACTTTGCCCTCTTCGTTGCGGGGAACATCGTTGATGTCGAGTGTGGTTACTTGGAACATAGCACCGGCACCCTCGCAGTCGCTTGCAGTGATGAGGGGTGTGTGCATGTAGAAGAAACCGTGGTCATTGTAGTACTTGTGGATAGCATAGGCCATGTGGTGACGTATGCGCAACACTGCACCAAAGGTGTTGGTGCGAGGACGCAAGTGAGCTATCTCGCGCAAGAACTCAAGGCTGTGGCCTTTCTTTTGCAAGGGATAGAGCTCGGGGTCGGCTGTACCGTAGATTTCGATTTTCTCGGCTTGAATCTCGGCAGTTTGGCCCTTACCCATAGACTCTACGAGTTTACCTACAACGCACAAGCTGGCGCCTGTTGTGATGGGCTTGAGTGTCTCCTCGTCAAAGTTGGCAAGGTCTACAACTACCTGGATGTTTTTGATAGTGCTACCGTCGTTGAGGGCAATAAAGTTTACGTGCTTGTTGCCACGACGAGTGCGCACCCAACCCTTTACACACACGGTGGTGTTTATCAATTCGGGGTTGAAAATGTCGGCTATTTTTGTTCTTCTTAGTGTTTCCATTGTTGTATTATATTTTTTCTCACTGTCGCACGATTGCCGTGTGACAGTGAGAATGATTTCTTTTATTCAAAAGAGCCCATCATGAGCATGTTTACCTCCGATTGTGTGAGGTGACGCCAGCGACCACGGGGCAAGTTTTTCTTGGTGAGTCCGGCAAAGTATACGCGGTCGAGCTTGACAACGTGGTAGCCGAGTGCCTCAAATATGCGACGTACGATGCGGTTGCGACCCGAGTGTATTTCGATACCGATTTGGTTGCGGTCGGTCTCGGTTGCATAGCTCACAGCGTCGGCGTGGATGGCGCCGTCGTCGAGCTCAATGCCGTCGGCAATGCGTTGCATATCTTCTTCGGTCACATCCTTGTCGGTCCATACGTGATAGATTTTCTTCTTCACAAACTTGGGGTGTGTGAGCTTCGATGCCAAGTCGCCATCGTTGGTGAGCAGCAGTACGCCGGTGGTGTTGCGGTCGAGACGACCTACGGGGTAGATGCGCTCGGTACATGCATTGCGCACGATGTCCATAACGGTGAGGCGACCTTGGGGGTCGTCGGCTGTTGTTACACAATCTTTCGGTTTATTGAGAAGGATGTATACCTTGTTCTCAAGACCTACCTCTTGGCCACGGAATGTGATGATGTCGGCAGGTGTGATTTTTGAACCCAACTCTGTTACAACCTCGCCATTTACTTGTACCTCGCCTGCTTGGATAAACTCGTCGGCTTCACGGCGTGAGCACAAGCCGGCGTTGGCAAGGAACTTGTTGAGACGGATGGGTTGTGTGGGGTCGATAGGGGGCAACTCATATTCTACGCGTTGAGGACGGGGTGTAAAACGTTTGTTGTTATTGCCACCGTTATTGCGTTGGTTGCGGTTGTTAAATCCGCCACGGTTATTGTTGTAGCCACCATTGCCGTTGTTATAGCCACCGCCGCGGTTGTTATTGTTGCCATAACCGCTACGGTTGTTGCTATAGCCATTGCTATTGTATTGGCGACGCTCGCCGTTGTAGTTGTTGCGGTTGTAATTGTTGCGAGTGTAGCCACCCTCTTGTGTTTGAGTAGTGGTGTTCTCGGTATTTTCGGCATCGCTATTGTAGCGGTTGTTGTATCCGTTGTTGTTGTAACGGTTGTTGTTATAACTGCCGCGGTTGTTATTGTTGTAACCACCACGATTGTTGTTATAACTGCCTCTGTTATTGTTGTATCCACCGCGATTGTTGTTATAGCCACGATTGTTGTAGCTATTGCGGCTGTAACCGCCCTCTTGTTGAGTCTCGCCGGTGTTGTTTTCGTTTTCGGTATTGTTGTTGTAACGGTTGTAGTTGCTACGGTTATTATTGTTGTAGCGGTTGTTATTGTTGTAACCACCACGGTTGTTGTTGTAGCCACCATTGTTGTATTGACGACGCTCGCCGTTGTAAGAAGATTGACGCTCGGTATCGCCACCCTCGGTAGGACGGCTATACTCTTTCTTCTCATAGTTGGGGGTGTAACCTTCACGAGCTACGCCACGGGTCTCACTGATGCGTGGGCGTTTTGCTTTTTTTTCTTCTTCCATTTATGAAAAAATTTTTAAGTGTTGAAAGCCTCGCGGCTCTTTTATTTTCTGTCGTAATATACTGTTATATATCTCTATCTTTTAGTAAAATAGTTCGTCGGTTAAGGCGTTTTTATGGTCTTGATGCAACCTCTTTATTTCAACTGCAAATATGCAAAGGATTTTTTACATATCAATGCTAAATAGGTGAAAAATTGTGGCTGTCGTAGTACTAAAATGCGAAAGATTTGTGAATGTTCACAAATCTTTCGTCAATTCTATATTTTTAACAGCAAAGTGGTAATGCCAATTGCTGTTGATGGTACGGTAGCTTGGTTAGAAACCTGTGTATGATTGGGGCGAGAGGCGGTGCAATTCTTCTTTGACCTCATCCGAGATGTTGAGGGAGTCGATAAATTGGCTGATAGCCTGCTCGTCTACCACTGTATTGGTGCGTGTGAGTGCTTTGAGAGCCTCGTAGGGTTGGGGATAGCCCTCACGACGGAGCACTGTTTGTATACCCTCGGCTACAACGTTCCACATGTCGGCCAAGTCGCGGTCGATGGCTGAGCGGTTGAGCAACAGCTTGCCGAGACCTTTGAGTGTGCTGCTGAATGCAATGAGCGAGTGTGCCATGGGTACACCCACGTTACGCAATACAGTAGAGTCGGTAAGGTCGCGTTGCAAGCGCGATATGGGCAACTTGATAGAGAGGTGGTCATATATGGCGTTGGCAATACCGAGGTTGCCCTCTGAGTTTTCAAAGTCGATGGGGTTGACCTTGTGGGGCATTGCCGATGAGCCTACTTCGCCGGCTTTGATTTTCTGCTTGAAATACTCCATTGAAATGTATTGCCAGAAGTCGCGGTCGAGGTCGATGATGATAGTGTTGATGCGACGCATGGCGTCGAAGAGTGCTGCCAAGTTGTCGTAGTTGGAGATTTGTGTAGTGTATGTCTCGCGTACAATACCCAAGCGCTCTTGCAAGAACTCGGCTGCAAATTGAGGCCAATTGATGGCAGGATATGCAGTGCGGTGTGCATTGAAGTTGCCTGTAGCGCCACCAAATTTTCCGCTGATAGGGATGTTGCGGAGTTGCTCTATTTGCTGTTCCAGGCGGTAGGTAAATACACGCACCTCTTTGCCCAAACGAGTGGGCGATGCGGGTTGTCCGTGAGTCTTGGCAAGCATGGGTATATCTTTCCACTCGTCGGCATAGTTGTTGAGCAATGTTACCATCTCTTCGAGCATGGGAATATATACTTCGACAAGAGCCTCTTTGATAGAGAGGGGGACGGCGGTGTTGTTGATGTCTTGCGAGGTGAGACCAAAGTGGATAAACTCTTTGTATGCCTCAAGACCCAATCGGTCGAATTGTTCTTTGATAAAATACTCAACAGCCTTCACGTCGTGGTTTGTAACCGACTCAATCTCTTTGATACGAGCGGCATCGGCCTCAGTGAAGTTGATGTAAATTTGACGCAATTGCTCAAACATGCACTTGTCTATGCCGGTCAGTTGAGGAAGGGGAAGCTCGCAGATAGCGATGAAATATTCGATCTCTACGCGAACACGGTATTTGATGAGGGCCCATTCTGAGAAATAGGCCGATAGGGCTTGTGTCTTGCTATGGTAGCGACCATCGATGGGCGATACCGCAGTGAGTGGAGTGATTTGCATATTATAGTTATTAATAGTGTGAGTACAAAGGTACAAATAAGCGAGTGGCGAACAAAATAAGTTTCCTTGTTTTTTGCCGTAGAGCCATTGAAACGATATAAAATGATATTTTTTGAAATAATTTGGCGAAATATTTTTGTATATAAAAAAATAGTATTACCTTTGCATCGCTTTTCGAAAGAAAAACACTCGGGCGTTTAGCTCAGCTGGTTTAGAGCATCTGCCTTACAAGCAGAGGGTCGGCGGTTCGAATCCGTCAACGCCCACC